>DTXE01000156.1 GCA_012962595.1 Syntrophaceae bacterium
ACATTGAAGCCAGGCTATCTTTTTCGGTGTCTTGCCGTCAGAGGGACGTTTGAGAACCCCGTTTGATGGGCCGAAGGGGCTTAGAAGTCTTTCAAATTCCACACTGGTCAAAACATTGGGTAGTTCCCCATAACCATACATCTCAATAAGTCTTGCATCTAAAGGTTCAAAGCCGGTTGACAGGATAATTGAACCTATCTTAAGAGAGACCTCTTTTGATTTTTCCCCAAATTCAATAGCCTGCTCAGGACAGTTTTTCTGGCAAATGTCGCATGCCTCTCCTTTGAGGTTAAGGCAGTTTTGTTCATCAATCAAATATGTTGCAGGTATTGACTGAGGATCAGGCCTGAAGACCGCCTTCCTTAAACCTCTCTGGGGATCCATTACCTCAACCGGACAAACTTTAGAACATATGCCACAGGCTGTGCACCTTTCTTCGTTTATATACCTGGGTTGTCGTGTAAGGGTAACTTGAAAACTTCCCTCTTCACCATGAACATCCCTAACTTTTGAAAGGGTAAGAATCTCAATATCAGGATGCCTCTCTACTTCTGCCAAAAAAGGAGGAATCTTACAGCAAAAACAAATGGGATAGGTTCTGTAGAGCTTAGATGTAAGTCCACCTAAGGCAGGAGATTTTTCTGCAAGATATACTTTATAACCCAATTTGGCCAGGTCAAGTGAAGCCTGGACCCCGGCTACTCCTCCACCTACCACCAGAACTGTTTGATTTTTACCTTTCATAACCTTATCTCCAGATGGATTACATGGAAGTCATTAGGCATTTATCACTACATTTGGCTATTCGCAAACAGCAAATTAAATATGACTGATGACCATTGACCAATAACTATCCCTATGCTGCTAGTTCTCTCCTCATAGCCATATCGTAAAGAACTCTTTCTTTCTTCTTATGAATACCCAGGGCCTCACGCTTTTTATCAATGTGCTCAATCATAATTCTGGCTATCTCATATGGGTCGCGTTCGAAGGCCCACATTCCTCCATAAAGATTCTCTATCTCTTTGAAAAGAAAGTTTGTTGCCTCTTTACTCTTTAAGGTAGGGAAGCTGGTTCCAAATACCACTAGAAGCCCGCTACCCACGAAGTACTGACCGATGGCTACTGCCTTCTCACTCATCCATTCCGGTGCACAACCTGCCGCTGGTATTTGGTATATGTCATCACCCAAGCCACCTTCCTTCACTATCTCGGTTGCTGATATGAGGAGGCGGCTATTATCCACACATGACCCCATATGTAAGACAGGCGGCATGCCCACTGCTTCACAAACCTCCCTTAAGCCCGGTCCTGCCTGTGCTGCAGCCTCTGGGATCAAAAGTCCTTCTTTAGCCAGAGTAGTGGCAGCACATCCAGTAGTGAGAACCAATACATTATTCGCTATAAGTTCCTTAACCAGTGTGGTATGGACGTACTCCGCTTGAACCCTAGGATTGGTGCAGCCCACAACCCCCGCTACACCCCTGATCCGTCCATTTATGATATTGTCATTGAGGGGTCGGTAAGATGCCCTGAAGGCACCACCCAGCATATGATTTATAGTCTCATGGCTGAACCCAGCTATAAGCTCCATCTTTTCCTTCGGTATATAAATTTCTCTTCTGTTAGGATAGCTATCGATAGCCTGCTTGATGATGGAAGTGGCTACCTCAAGCGCATTGTGATGACTAAACTCTATATGGATAGCACCCGAAATCTTTGCCTTAGGTGATGTAGTAATGACTTTGGTATGGAAACACCTTGCCACCTTGGGCAATGAGGGCATGATACACTGTACATCCACCACCATGGCCTCTAATGCCCCAGTAGCTATAGCTACCTCCTGCTGTAGGAAGCTTCCTGCTACAGGAATACCTCTTCTCATAAGAATCTCATTACCTGAACAACACATCCCTATAAGGTTTATACCATTGGCTCCCTTATTCTTAGCATAGGTAAGAATTTCAGGATTGTGTGCGACTATGGCCATGGCCTCTGGGAGTAGAGGCTCATGACCATGGATAGCTATATTTACTTCATCTTCCTTAAGGACTCCTAAATTGACCTTTGCCCTTATGGGAACCGGTGTACCAAACAAGATATCCTGCAGCTCTGTGGAAATCATGGATCCACCCCAACCATCGGCCAGGGCGCAGCGTGTCCCCTGGTGGATAAGATTCCGATAGTCTTGGTCAGTCCCCATATGGGTCCTATGCATAAGGTCTACTATTTCCCTATCAGTTCCTCTTGGGATGACTCCAAGCTTTTCCCACACCTCCTGTCTTTTTTGAGGGGCCCTTCTTATAAGACGAATTTCACCTTGCTGTCTTCCAAATTCCTCAAGGATTTTCTCCCCCAACTCAAGGGCTAACTGATTTTTATCCTTATCTGTTTTTATTCCATAAACTTGGGCAAGCTCATGAAGCTTTCTTTCATCCTTAATCTCGTAAGGAGTTTCTCCCTTTGCTGTTGCTATAAAGGTTAGGGCCACCTCCCTTCCATGATCCACATGGGCAGCAGCACCTGCAGCAATCATGCGGCAAAAATTCCTGGCAGCGACCACCCCCGCCGTGGCGCCACAAATGCCTTCAAAGCCTTCCACGCCTTCGATAATAGCGCAGGGCCCCATGGCACAGTTACGACAACATGTTCCACCAGCCCCAAATAGGCAGGTCTCCATGCCCCTATCCCTGAGCCGGTGAACTGCGGTTATCGCACGCTTTGATTCAGCTCTATCTAAAACCTTTGCAGTTGCCTCACAGGCTATTTCTGGGCAGGTAGTAGAACATCTAAATTTTGGATTTTGGATTTTGGATTTTGGATTTTTCATTGTATTCCCCTCTGGAGCTTTGCTGCATCCACAGTATTTTTCATCAGCATGGTGATAGTCATGGGTCCTACCCCACCAGGTACAGGTGTAATTGCACCAGCCTTCTCTTTAATGGCCTCAAAATCCACATCGCCAACAAGGATACGCTTGCCTTCGGGGGTCTTGCCTATAGGATTGACTCCTACATCTATTACTACCACCCCTTCCTTGACCATATCTGCGGTAATGGCCTTAGGCTTTCCTATAGCTGCTATCAATATATCTGCCCTTTTGGTATGAGAGGCCAGATCCTTGGTACCTGTATGACATATAGTTACTGTGGCGTTGGCCCCTTTTGCCTTTTGAAGTAGTATATTGGCAATAGGCTTTCCCACAATATTACTCCTACCTACTACCACTACCTCTTTCCCCTCAACATCAACCCCGGACCTCTTTAAAAGTTCGTGAATACCATTAGGAGTACAGGGCACAAAGGTAGGTTCCCCTATTACCAGCTTTCCCACATTGATAGGATGGAAGCCATCCACATCCTTTATAGCATCAATGGCATAAAGAACCCTGGTAGCGTTGATGTGTTTTGGTAAGGGTAGTTGCACCAAGATTCCGTGTATTTTTGGATCCTTATTTAATTTCTCCACCAGGGCCAACACATCTTCCTCACTCACATTTTCTGGAAGATCATGTCTTTCTGAATACATCCCCAGGGCGTTGCAGACCTTCTCTTTTTGCCCCACATATACCTTAGATGCAGGATCCTCACCTACCAAGATAGTGGCCAGTCCTGGTATAATTCCATATTTCTCCTTTAGTTGGGCAATCTCCTGCTTCAATTCCTCCTTAATCTGTTTGGAAATCTCAGTCCCGTTAATAATCTTTGCTGCCATAAGATGCCCCCCTTTCTCCTCACCAGAACCCTATAAGAGTTTTGTGAGACTCACCAAATGAGCCTTGACATTATAGCATACAGCTAACCTTCGATTTTTGGAAAATAAAATACCTATACTTAAAAAATAATGATAATTATTATTAATAATAGATAAAAGAAAAAGGTCAACACCAGGGGTGTTGATTTTTCAAAACTAAATTAGACCTAAAACAGCCCCTTAACTTTTCCAGTCTTTACATCCACATCAATCCGACGGAAGGCTGGATCTGAGCCCGTGCCAGGCATAAGGCTGATAGTCCCGGCCACCGGCACCACAAAACCTGCCCCTTTATAGGTAAGGATGTCCCGTACGGGTAGGACCCAGTCCTTGGGGACACCTTTTATATTTGGATCATGGGAAAGACTCAGATGTGTCTTTACCATGCACGTTCCCAGTTTAGCCAAATCGGCATCACCTTCCATACGCTTGGCCTTGGCTTCGGCCTCGGGCGTGTAGCTCACGCCATCAGCCCCGTAAACCTCCTTAGCAATGATTTCGATCCGCTTACGCAATGGGGTTTTGAGTGTATACAGAAACTTGAATTCATTCTTTTCTTCGCAGGCATCAATAACTGCATCGGCAAACTCTAAGGCACCATCACCACCCTTAAGCCAGTGGGATGAGACGGCTACCCGGGCCCCAGCAGTTTCAGCCATACGGCGCACTATCTTGATCTCATCTTTAGTATCGGTATGGAAGGAATTGATACAGACCACGGGATTGATCCCGGCTTTCCTTACGGTTGTGATATGGTGGGTCATGTTTTCACAGCCTTTTTCCACCCATTCAAGGTTTTCTTTGAAGTAGGCCGGATCCATAGGTTTACCCGGTGGAACCGGAGGTCCGCCCCCATGACACTTCAGGGCACGAATGGTGGTCACGATGACAGCACAGTGAGGTTTGAGACCACTAAAACGGCACTTCAAATTCCAAAATTTCTCAAAGCCGATGTCTGCACCAAAGCCACTTTCAGTAACATGATAGTCACACAATTTAAGGCCCAATTGGTCTGCGACAATAGAGGATTGACCGATAGCGATATTGGCAAAAGGACCAGCATGGACAAGGACAGGCTGCCCTTCCAGAGTCTGGAGTAAGTTTGGATTTAAGGCCTCCACCATCCAGGCGGTCATGGCCCCATCTACCTCTAGGTCAGCCGTGGTAATGGGCCGGCCGGTTTTGTCATAGGCCACTACAATCCTACTCATACGTTGCCGCATATCTTTCAGATTGGTAGAAACGGATAAAATGGCCATGATCTCTGAGCTTACCGCAATCCCAAATTTAGACTCCATAGGAAAGCCATCCATCTTGCCACCCAAACCGATAACAACATGACGCAAGGCTTGGGCACAAAAATCTATGACCCAACCCATTTCCACATTCTTGGGATTGATGTTTAATCGTTTTAAGTTCCGTTTAGCTAGTTGTTCATCTGTGTAATTATTTTCGTGCTGCATACGTGAGGTGAGGGCTACCATGGCTAAGTTGTGCGCATTCATAACGGCATTGATATCACCAGTGAGTCCCAAAGAAAAGGGTGTCAGGGGGATACATTGTGCCAGACCACCGCCCGCCGCGCTACCTTTAATATTCATGGTGGGTCCACCAGATGGTTGCCGGATAGCACCCATAACCCGCTTTTTTCTCTTTCCCAAACCCTGCAAAAGTCCCATGGTTGAAGTACTTTTTCCTTCGCCCAAAGGAGTAGGTGTGATGGCGGTCACGTCAATATATTTGGCATCTGGTCTATCTTTAAGTCGATCTAAAACCTTAGCAAAGTCTATCTTGGCTACATAATGCCCGTGAGGCAGAAGTTCCTCTTTCTCCAATCCAAGTTCGTCAGCCAGTTGATAGACTGTCTTCATTCGTTTTTCAGCATCTTCAGCAATCTGCCAATCCTCAAATTTGGTGGGATCAAGAGTCATGGTTTCTCCCTCTCTTTGCCCATGCTAACCTGGGCTATATATTTTGTCCTAAAGTCCATATGGTTATCCAAGATGTCAATATGTTACTAGGAACATTAGTAGGATTTTTTGGCATATGCGCTTTTGGAACCATCACTTTGCAGTACATTTTTATATATTTCTGTATGTAGAATAACCAGAAAAATGTGGTCAGCGTAGGTGATGATATGGTTAGCGGTCATGATCTAATGTTAAGTGGTGGAAGTGAATGAGTTTTGCATAGCCCATGATTCCTTTGCTGTCAACCAAAAAATCTGAATGCTTCCCATTTATGATGCTGTTCCAACAAATTATGGACAGGATTATTCCCTATTCCCTCCATCCCATTCCTTGCACATTTACCAAGACCATGATAATTTTTTAAAAAATCCCATTTAACTACTACCTATGTCGAAATTATCCATAGTTTGTTTTGGTGCTCTTAATGTGGATTTGACCTTCTCTGTCCCGGATAAGTTATTGACTCAGTTAGGATATAAACCGGGGCATGAGTATCTGGGGAATGAGGAGGAATTAGAGAAACTTTTATCAACTTTGCATTCACAGGGAAGGCACATTCATAGATCAGGTGGCGGATCGGCTGCTAACACCGCAGTTGCCCTGCATCGCTTAGGAATTTCTACCGGTTACATAGGAAGGGCTGGCGATGACCAAGACGGAGAATTTCTGCTCTCCTCTCTTGAGGGAGTACATAAGGAAGCGGTCTTTCAAGCTGGAAGAAGTGGCATTGCCATTTCCCTCATAACAGAAGAAAATAGAGATCGGTCACTGGTTATCTTTCCTAACACTAATGATGATCTTACCTTTGAACAAATCGACCTTTCCTACATTAACTCTGTCCAATTTCTCCATTTATCCTCTTTTTTTGGGAATTCACCCTTTGAGGCCCAGAAGAAGCTAGTAAGTAAACTTCCTCCTAATGTATCGGTAAGCCTGGATCCGGGCATGCCCTATGTCCGTCGGGGTCTCAAGGCCCTTAAGCCTCTTTTGCACAAGACGTTCATCCTTTTTCTGGAAAAGAAGGAGTTAGAAATCCTGACCAAAAAAGGTTATTATCAAGGATCAAGAGAGCTCTTATACATGGGACCAAAAATTGTAGTTTGCAAGATGGGATCAGAGGGATCACACATCTTTACATATGAGGATAACTTCCATGTTTCTCCAATAAAGGTTTCTGTGGTAGACACCACCGGAGCGGGAGATGTTTATGCAGCTGGGTTTTTGGCTTACCTTATTCGAGGTAAATCACTTCGTGAATGTGCGCAATTCGCTACCCAAATAGCATGTATAAGCATAACCGGCTTTGGACGATCTTGTTACCCAAAAGAGCCCATAATTTTTGATTAGTCATCCTCACCACAACCCAATAGGACTATGGATAAATAGCTGTCTATGACGCGCAATAATTGCGAGTCTTGACAGAATCTAGTGTTGTACTATAGTTCAAAGGGCTATTTACTTTACTCAGTAAAAGATTCTAGTGGCAGGAGGCAAAAATGGCTTTAACCGTTAAAGAACTTCAGAAAAGCCTGCAATATGAGAAGAGGCTTAAGGCCATATCTCATGAGATCCATTCTGCCAAGAATATTGATAATATCTTGATTGACCTTAAGGACGAAATCTTGACCCTATTTGATGCCGACAGGATAACCATATATGTTCTTCCTGACCTTGGAGCCAATGAGATCGTCTCCAGATTTAAATCAGGCCAAGAGGTCAAAGAGATCCGCGTTCCCTTAAATAACAAAAGTATTGCGGGCTATGCAGGGGTATCCTGCAAAATGGTTAACATCTCTAATGTTTACAATACCTCTGAATTAAAGGCTATTGATCCTGGACTCCAGTTTGACTCTAGCTGGGATAAGAAGACAGGATATACCACTAAGCAAGTACTGGCTTCACCCATCCTTTTTCAAAATCGCCTGCTAGGGGTCATTCAGCTCATAAATAAAAGAGAGGGAATCAAATTCACCAAGGAAGATGAACGCTCGGTTCAAGAGATAGCGAAGGTATTGGGGATAGCCTTCTACAACCAACAGAGAAGGCTGGAAAAACCCACTAAATTTGGATATCTGATACTAAATAATATCTTGACCCAGGAAGAGTTGGATGAGGCAACGGTCCTTTCAAGACGAAGGAATATAGACATTGAAACCATCTTAATGAGCCAATATAAGGTCTCTAAGGATGTTATAGGAAAGTCGCTAAGCAACTTTTATAATTGTGGCTTCTTTGAATTTAAAGATGATATCCATATCCCCCCTGAATTAACCAAAGGCCTAAGCTATGAGTACCTTCGAAGGAACTTCTGGGTCCCTGTTTCCAAAGATAATGACACCATTGCCATCGCTTTAGACGATCCCTCTGACTTTAATAAGGTTCAGGAAATCATGCGCATTGTCCCCGGCAGGAAATATCAGTTCCAGGTAGCCTTAAGGGAGGATATCCTAAGGGTCTTACAGCACTTATATAAGCCAACGGCCAGAGGGGAACAGGCATCAGTCTCTCAGATCGTTGGTGATTTGAGCCAAGAGGAAAAGGAGGATACCGAGGAGGAAGTAGCCATCAGCGATTCGGACAGCAAGATCGTCCAGCTTGCTAATAAGATAATCGAGGATGCATACCGGATGGGCGCCTCTGATATTCATATCGAACCATACAGCAAACCAAGTGATTCAGAGATAAGATTCAGGATAGATGGGAAGTGCAGCAGGTATATAACCGTTCCCAGAGGACATATAAGGGCCTTGATTTCTAGATTAAAGATTATGTCCCACATGGATATAGCAGAGAGAAGAAGGCCTCAAGACGGAAGGATTAAATTCAAAACTCAAGTGGGAGAGTCTATAGAACTCAGGGTAGTTACTATCCCTACCGCAGGGAATCACGAGGACATGGTTCTTCGCATCCTTCCTGTGGGCGGTCCTCTGCCCCTAGATAAGATGGGGATGTCTGAGAGGAATTTCAGATGTTTTAAGGAGATAATCGAGAAGCCCTATGGGATTATCCTGGTTGTAGGCCCCACAGGCTCAGGAAAGACCACCACCCTCCATTCTGCCCTAGCCTATATTAATAAACCTGAAAGGAAGATATGGACCGCAGAGGATCCGGTGGAGGTTACCCAATATGGGTTAAGGCAGGTACCCATGCATCCCAAGATCGGTTTTAACTTCGCCGCTGCCATGAGATCCTTCTTAAGGGCGGACCCTGATGTGATTATGGTGGGGGAGATGAGGGATGAGGAGACCGCAGGAATTGGAATCGAGGCCTCCCTCACGGGGCATCTGGTTTTAAGCACCCTTCATACCAACAGTGCCCCTGAGACCGTAGTGCGACTCCTGGAGATGGGGATGGACCCCTACAATTTTGCCGATGCCTTATTAGGCATCCTTGCCCAGAGATTGCTGAGGAGACTGTGCACCAATTGCAAGGAGGCTTACCACCCATCTTCAGATGAGTTTGATGAGCTAAGGAATTATTATGGGAAGTGGTTTGACCAAAGGATAAAGGTAGACTATGATAACCTTACCCTCTATAGGCCAAGGGGCTGTGATGTTTGTAGGAATACAGGGTACAAGGGGAGGATGGGTATTCATGAATTACTGGTGTCATCAGATAATATCAGGAGGTTGATTCACAAAAAGGCCCCTGTAGAGGAAATAAGAGAGGTTGCCCAGGAGGAGGGCATGACCACCCTGCTTCAGGATGGAATAGAAAAGGTAATCAAAGGCCTTACCGATCTTAGGGAGGTAAGGGGGGTTTGTATTAAGTGATTTATAACCGAGAGAGTTCTAGCCACTAGTGACTTTCCGTATATTATCCAGTAATGGCTCCTGCCATGGAGAATATTGGTAGATACATAGAAATCACCAGACCGCCGATAGTGCCTCCTAGAAAGACCATCAAAAGCGGTTCTAACATAGAGGTCAAGGCCTCCACAGCAGCATCTACCTCTTCTTCATAAAATTCCGCAATCTTACTCAACATGGCATCCAACTCCCCTGTGGCCTCCCCTACCCCTATCATCTGAACCACCATGGGTGGAAAAACCTCGGTTTCTGCCAGGGGTTCTGACATGGGCTGGCCTTCTTTGATGGCCGACTTAGTCTTGATTAAGGCTGCCTCCACTACCTTATTACCTGCAGTTCTGGCCACAATATCCAAAGAATCAAGGATAGGTACACCGCTTTTGAGCATAGTGCTCAATGTGCTAGTAAATCTGGCTACCGCTACCTTTCTGAGCAATGGACCAAAAACGGGGGCTCTAATTAAATACCTGTCTACCATTTGCTTTCCCTTCTCCGTTCTATAAAACCTTTTAAAGGCGTACCCTATAAGGAAACCTGCTACTATCATATAGATTATGTTACCTTTAACAAAGTTACTTAAATTCACCACAACCTGGGTAGGAAGTGGAAGGGCCTGACCCATACCGGCAAACATTTCTTGAAAAACGGGTATCACAAAGATAAGTATTACCGCAATTACCACTATGGCCACACTGACCACCACTGCTGGATATACCAGGGCTCCCTTAACCTTTTTTTCCGCACGACGAAACGGTTGTTCAGGCGCTGGCTCCTGCGACAGTTCCGGTTCACTTTCTGCAAAGG
>DTXE01000157.1 GCA_012962595.1 Syntrophaceae bacterium
CCCTGAACTGATGGCGATCTCCTGGGAGTCTGATGGAACGCCAAATAGCCCTCTCACTTCCTCTGAAGGGAATCGATGCCGCCCTGAAAAGAGATCCCAAGTTCCACTACCCCTAATTATTGAGAAATTACAAGATTTCCGCTCAGTGGCAGGCGGGCATCAAGGGGGAGGGATTAAAGGGTCCAACGGTAGAGAAAAAACTGCCGGGATTTTGACATTTTTTCCGGAAAAGCTGTTTCTTGTCTTACCGTTTTATCATAACCATATGAAATCATTGGTAATATCTTTTGGCATAGCAATTGCATCTGTCCAATCATTGAATGAACGATCAATGACATCGAAGACTAAAAATGATACAGCCATTCTGTTCTGGTTTATACTACCATTAAGCCATATAATTTTTTTGATTTTATCATAGAATTGCTGCAAGTGTTAGTGTAAAAAAGATCAGGCCTTTATGATATCAGGCCATATGGTAATAATGAGATATTGATCGAAGGGAGGTTTTTAACATGGAAACCAAGATAGAAAAGCTCGATATTCCGGAGGGTTGCAATATCATTTTAGGGCAGACCCATTTTATTAAGACCGTTGAAGACATCTATGAAATTATGGTGAGTTCAGTCCCTGGAGTCAAATTTGGGGTTGCCTTATGCGAATCCTCAGGAGATTGCCTTATTCGAGTAGAAGGAAATGATGACCATTTGAAAAAGGTGGCTGAAACCAATGCCTTGAAAGTGGCAGCAGGCCACAGCTTTATAGTAGTAATGAAAGATGCCTTCCCTATAAATGTCCTAAATGCCATTAAGATGTGTCAAGAAGTCTGCTCTATTTACTGTGCTACCGCCAATCCTGTAGAGGTAGTCATTGCCCAAACAGAGCAGGGCAGAGGTATCCTAGGGGTGATAGATGGCTTCTCGCCAAAAGGGGTAGAGAAAGAAGAAGGCATAGCCTGGAGGAAGGAGATTTTAAGAAAGTTTGGGTATAAGAAATAAACAGGTCTTACTTCCTAGTTTTTACCAGGGAGATAGCAACTCTAAAACCAACATGATCGCATCTCTCTTCTGGAGGACTAAAGCATCTGGATGCACACCTGGCATCAGCATTTGTATCATAGCCACCCCAGGCTCCGCCGCGAATTACTTTCAAATTCTCCTTCTTATTATACCAGGAATCGGTCCACTCCCACACATTACCAGCCATATCATAACACCCATAGGGACTTACACCCTCAGGGTAACGCCCCACGGTGGTAGTTTGTAAGGGGCCTTTCTCATCAGTATTACATTTGTTGGGATAAAAATCATTCCCCCAAGGATATATCCTGCCATCCGTACCTCGAGCTGCCTTCTCCCATTCCTCTTCTGTGGGGAGTCGATAGTAAAGACCTGTTACTTGATGTTTCCATTTACAATAGGCCATAGCATCATACCAGGACACATAAATTACGGGGTAATTGTCTTTTCCTGTAGGATACATCCTATTGACCCAGTTTTCTGGGGCCTGATAGTGAGGATTTTCATCGATAAACTTTTTGTATTGGATATTGGTTACCAGATACCTCCCTATATAGAAGCCATCAATAGGTACCTTTCTTTGGATTGCTCCTTCGCCCATAATAAAGGGACCTTCAGGCACATAACTGAAGAAATAGTCAAAGAGAATTTTCTGAATCTCCTCATCCTTTATACCTTCTAGGAGTTTGGCAGCATCGGCCCTGACCTCTGGGTCAGAACTATTCAAGGCCCTTTTTAGAAGACTTATGGCCTCTGGAGCAAGCATTACTAACCTCTAAGCTATGTTTTCTATTGATGATCGCAGGTTGGAAATTATTAGCACATATCCTTCTCAAGCTCAACCTTCTCTCTAAGCTTCTTCTTCCAAGCCCGTTTTTTTCTTCTCTTCCAGTATCTTTAATTTAGCCGCCAAGGATTTCTTAGTCGGTATCCGTGACCTTTTCCCCTTATTAAGTTCTATTAATTTTTTCTGAAGCCGCTCAAATGCCAGTTTTCTATTCCATGCTTGAGAGCGGTGTTCAGTAGCAATAACCACAATACCTGAAGGTATATGCCTCAATCTCACTGCGGTTTCCGCTGTGTCCTTTTTTCGACCACCGGGACCCGTGCTTCTGTAATAATTGACCCTCACCTCCTTCTTTAAGGTATCAATATCGGTGGCGAATTTCTTACACATATCCCTAACTACCCTATAGATTTACATAGGGCATAATGTATTTTATACTAAAAATTAAACAGCGTAAAATACCTTCTAGGGAAATTATATTTATGATACACCATAGCCTGAAGATGGCTTATCCCGTATCTTGAATCTTGTATCTTGGATCAGAGGTAGATAGGATTGAACGGAGTTCGTGGGCCTTATCCTGTTTGAGGGTGCCCTTTGCCAGGGCTATATCAATAGTATGGAGGGCCAGAATCTTATATAGATGGCAAAGTCTAGAATCTTCAGACTCAAGTGAGGCAATGTGTGATTTCACAATCTCCACATCACCCCTGGCAATGGGACCAGTTAAAGCAGCAGGAATCCCCACACTTTCTATATTCTTCAAACTTCCTTGAATGAGGGGAAGCAACGCCTTAAAGGCATTAGACTTCGAAACCCCAATTAAGCTACAAATATTTAAGGCCAGATCCATGAGGGTGATAAGGAAATTGGAAGCCACACTGGCGGCCGCATGATAAAGGGCCTTTCCTTCTGTAGGAATCTCCAGTTCTATCCCCTCTAAATCCTTTATAATTTGTTTCAAAATGGGAACAGCTTTTTTATCTCCTTCAAAGGAAAAATAGCTCCCTGGTATTATCTTTAAGGCATCCTCAACCGAGGCAAAACTCTGGAGGGGATGAAGAGAGGCTATATAAGCTCTACATGTGTGCGCAGATGAGAGGATTTCAGAAGGAAGAGCCCCGCTACAATGGATAACAATGGAGTCCGAAGAAAAACCCCTACTATAAGCTATCTTCTCACAAACTTCCTTTATAACGGAGTCTGGTGTAGTAATGAAAATAATATCGGCGTTTTTACTAATATATAAGGGGTCGTCAGTGTAATTGTTAATTCCTATAAAGTGAGCAGCCCTCTCAGCAGATGCCAATGTCCTGCTTGCCACACCAATAATACCATAACCACTTTGAGATAAAAGTTTTCCAAGAGCAGGACCAACTATTCCGCACCCCACTATGGCAATCTTGGGTTTCACCTGAAAATAGCTCCTCCAATCTATAGGTAGGAGGGTTTCTTTTTTTGCTATTGGCTATTAGCAAATAGCGAATGACAAAAGACAAGTAGCCAATTTTGCTGTTCGCTTTTGGCAAATAGCAAAAATACATATGACTATACGCATAGATTAATTAAAGCATCCTTTCAAAAAACCATGATTATAATTGTGCCTCATTTGGCGGGGATTATTTTAGTATTCAG
>DTXE01000158.1 GCA_012962595.1 Syntrophaceae bacterium
TGCCTTGGTAGCATAGTGGTAATGCGCCACCTTGGTAAGGTGGAGATCGCGGGTTCAAGTCCCGCCCAGGGCTTCTTTTTTTCTGCTTTAAACAATTCTTCGAGTTCTCTTTCAATATTAATACTGGTATTAATAGGATGAAAAACATAAAGATCACTGTCATCTTTACCTGCCTGCTATGAAGGATTATTCTATGGAAGAAGAAGACGAGGGGAAAATGGAACCTGAAGAAACACCAGGATTTGCCTGGAGAGTATCACTCTCGATTATTGTAGGTATTGGATGGCTTGTATTTCTCATCTTGTGGTTATTCTTTTATGCCTCAGATTACACTGTCTATCAGAACATAGCAATTATCCTCGTATCTATTCTCATAATGAGTGCGATACTCGGTGCTTCATGGGCTTCATGGGGTATAAAATATGGTCATAAATTGAAAAAGTAGAGGGAAAGGAATAGATATAAGGAGGCCACCCTTAGTTAGGATAAAGATGAAAGATGGGAAATATTTTCAAGGACCTAATAAGTGAGGGAAAGATATTTGCAAATAGAGAGGTGCTTCGCCCCACGTATATCCCTGATAATTTACCCCACCGGGAGAAGCAAATAACAGGTTTAGCAGATACGTTATCAGCAGCGTTAAAGGGGGAGACACCATCCAACATATTAATCTACGGTAAGACAGGGACAGGTAAGACCGCTACCGTGAAATATGTGCGCAAGGAATTAGAAGAGATGGGAGAGAAAATAGGCAGTAAATGCTCCCTGATATATATAAACAGCGAGGTATTTGATACGCAGCATCGAGTTTTCACTTGTCTCGCGAGGGTATTCAATAAGCGTGTTCCGATGATAGGGTGGCCGACTGATATGGTGTATTCAGAATTCAAAGCAAGGATAGATACAGAAGATAGATGCGTAATCGTGATACTGGATGAGGTGGACAAGTTAGCAATTAAAGGAGATGAAGCCTTATATAGCCTCTCTAGAATAAACAACGAGCTAAATACTGCAAAAGTGAGCATGATAGGTATTTCAAATGACCTGACCTTCACAGAGCGATTGGATCCACGAGTGAGGTCATCGATGGGCGAGGAGGAAATAATATTTCCACCATACAACGCCAATCAGTTGCAGGATATCTTAGGCGAGAGGGCCGAAATAGCTTTTAATGATTCCGTGATAAAGGACGCTGTGATACCGCTATGCGCTGCTCTGACTGCCCAAGAACATGGAGATGCAAGGCGTGCTCTTGACCTGCTGCGCGTATCAGGGGAAATTGCAGAGCGATCAAAATCTAATATGGTAACTGAGGAACATGTGCGGTTTGCCAGTGAAAAGATAGATGGGGATAGGATTGTTGAAGTGGTAAAAACACTTCCGCTTCAATCAAAGATTGTGCTAAACAGTGTACTCCTACTAAGCAGAGGGAAAACCAAAAGATGTTTCTCCAGTGGTGAGGTCTATAATATGTATCGAA
>DTXE01000159.1 GCA_012962595.1 Syntrophaceae bacterium
AGAGAATTACCACAAGCCCTACCACCAAAATGACAAACAGACAGGAACGTTTTTTCCTCACCAATTCTCCTCCTGTTGACTTCAGGCCTTCTTATCCTTTAGCTCCTCCCTCTCCAAACCCTCCTTCAGTAATTCCCCTAGGTTATGGGCAACAAAACGCTGATTACTCCTAGAAGAGTATTCCTTTAATAACCGTTTTTCTTCGTCTTCCTCCAGCTTTCTTAATGATAGACCTATTTTTCTTTCTCTTTTGATAACATTGACGACCTTGGCTGTAATTTCTTCGCCTGATTTGAAACGATCAACAGGAATTTTCCCTTTATCCTTCCCTATTTCTGAGACATGTATCAGACCCTCGATACCCTCCTCCAGTTCAACAAAAATACCAAAATCGGTGATATGGGTGATGGTACCAGTGATTTTCTTACCCACCTTGTATTTTTTGGGAGCTTCCTTCCAGGGATCAGGAGTCAGCTGTTTTATTCCTAATGAAAATTTTTCATTTTCCTTGTCGATATTCAAAACCACAGCTTGTACTTCCTGCCCTTTTTTATAGAGCTCAGAGGGGTGCTTAAATCGTTTTGTCCATGAAATATCGGAAACGTGTACCAGCCCATCGATACCTTCATCAATGCCAATAAATATCCCAAAATCGGTTATATTTTTTATTCTACCTCTGATAATAGTGCCCACAGGATATTTTTCTGATATGGATTCCCATGGGTTAGGTTCCATCTGTTTAAGGCCTAGCGAAATTCTTTTGCTCTCAGGAATTACATTGAGAACACAGGCCTCCACCCTATCTCCAATGGATAAAATTTGAGAGGGATGACGGATCTTGCGAGTCCAAGACATCTCTGAGACATGAATTAAACCTTCCACCCCAGGTTCTAGCTCCACAAATGCACCATAATTTACTAAATTTACCACCTTTCCCTGAACATGAGAGCCGATGGGATATTTATCTTGAACCTGTGTCCAAGGATCGGGTACCAATTGTTTTAAGCCTAGGGAAATCATTCCTTCTGATGGATCAAATTTTAATATCTTTACATTTATACGATCACCGTTAGAAAACATCTCCTTAGGATGACTTATTCTTCCCCAAGACATATCTGTAATATGTAGGAGGCCGTCCACTCCACCCAGGTCGACAAAAACCCCGTAGTCAGTAATATTCTTAACCACCCCTTCTCTAATCTGCCCTTCTTCCAGAGAGGCTAAGGTCTTGGCTTTCAGTTCAGCACGTTCCTTTTCCAATATGACACGTCTAGAGACAATAACATTCCCATTTTTTCTATTGTATTTTAAGATCTTGAAATGGAACTCCTTTCCGATTAAGCTATCGAAGTCTCTAACAGGTTGAAGTGCTACCTGTGATCCGGGTAGAAAGGCGGGGATACCTATATCCACTACCAGGCCACCTTTGACCCTAGAGATGATTTTTCCCTCTATGGTGCCGTCTTGATTATAGACTCTGACAATCTCCTCCCAGGCCTTGATCTGGGTAGCCTTATTCCTAGATAAAACAACATGGCCTCCTTCATCATCCCTGCGTTCTATGAGAACATCCACCATAGCACCAATCCGTGTGGTAATATTTCCGTCTCTGTCTTGGAATTCATGAATGGGAATCTGACCTTCTGATTTATATCCAATATCAACCATTACGAAATCTTTATCAATAAAAACAATCCTTCCTTTAACTACCTCTCCTTCCTGAATCTTTCTCATGCTTTCTTCATACAACTGACCAATATTTGAAGAGCTGGTAGAACCCATATTATCCATCAACCGATATCCTCCGTTCCAATTTTCTTACGCTCGCAGCATGCGTTCCTTCAGTATCTTTAGCATGGTATTTTTTACCTCTTCGATGGACATTTGGGTTGAGTCTATGATGATGGCATCTTCTGCAGGTCTAAGTGGTGAAAGATCCCTTTTGGTATCGTTGACATCCCTTTTTATAACATCTTCAAAAACCTCTTGCCACTCAATAGACTTTCCTTGTTCCAGCAACTCCCTATGCCGCCTTAGGGCCCTTACTTCTGGGGATGCAACCAGAAAAAATTTAACCTCTGCATCAGGAAATACCACAGTTCCCATATCTCGACCCTCTAAAATAACGTTTCCTTCCTCGCCTATTTGTCTCTGAATACGCCATAGTGTTTCTCTTACAACTGCATTGGAAGAGATATAAGAAGCCTGCATACCAATCTCAGGTGTTCTTATTTCGTGGGTTACATCCTTTCCGTCTAAAAAGATATGGAACCCATCCTTATTTCCCTTGAATGACAAATTGAGATTAGAAAGCAGTGCCCTTAGTTCAGTCTCATTTCTTAAGTCTAAGTGGAACCTAAGGGTCTTTAATGCTACCGCTCTATACATGGCTCCTGTATCCAAGTAGGTATAACCGAGATGGTGGGCCAAGATTCTGCTTATAGTACTTTTTCCAGCCCCTGAGGGTCCATCAATGGTTATGACCCGTTTTCCCATAGGCTCTCATATGACCTAAAGGCCTTTATAAATCTTTTGTTTTCCTGGGGTAATCCCACGCTAACCCTAATATAGTTATCAAGACCATGTTCCTTTAAGGAACGAACGATTATACCTGACTTCAAGAGATCTTGGGAAACCTGTCTGCCATCTCTTTTAACATCTATCAGCAAAAAATTGGTTTGGCTCGGTATGTATTTGAAATCCATCTCATCCAATTCACCATATAAAAACTTAAGGCCTTCCCATATGGTCTCACGTGTTTTTCGGAAAAACTCTTCATCTTCCAATGCGGCCTCAGCGCCTACCTGGGCCAGCAAATTTACATTAAAGGGCTGTCTAAGTCTATTTACATAATTAGCCAACTCAGGATTCATCAATCCATATCCAATCCTTAAGCCCGCCAATCCATAGGCCTTGGAGAAGGTTCTTACTGACACCACATGAGGTTTTGAGTTGATATACTCTTTTCCATCCGGATAGTCGGTGTGCTGAACAAATTCAAAATATGCCTCATCTAATATAATAATAACATTTTCTGGCACATATTTTAGAAACTGCTCGAAGTCCTTTTTTAACACTATAGTTCCTGTAGGATTATTAGGATTATTTATGAAAATAAACTTGGTTTTCGGTGTAATTCTTTGACTCATAGCTAAAAGGTCATGCGTCATGTTCTTTAAAGGCACCTTTACCACATGGCATCCAGCAGAATTCACTATCTTCTGATAAAGAAGGAAGGTGGGGTGAGCTATTATGGCCTCATCTCCTGGAACCATAAATGTCCTCACCAGTAGCTCAAATATTTCATTGGATCCATTTCCAAAAACAATACTCTCTTTATGGACTTTTAGTCTTTGGCTCAGGAGATCCTTTAATCTGCAGGTATTTGCATCTGGATACCTGTTTAATTTAGAGAGAGTGCGAATAATGGCCTCTACCGCTTTAGGGGATGGGCCCAAAGGATTTTCATTTGAGGCCAGTTTGATTACATCCTTTATCCCATATTCCTTTTCTACCTCTTCCACGGGTTTTCCCGCCACATAAGGAAGTAGATTTTCTATGTCTTTGGAAACCAGTCTTCGCATATACCCCTTGATTAAATCTGCATAATTCTACCCCGGTCCCATCTGGTTCCCAATGGGACTGGAGTAATAGCCAATTTGGTTTTATAACCCACCTACATGCAAAAATCAACATTAAATTGCCAGAGTTCCCCCATTTTTGCCTACCCAAAGGGGTGTGGGTAACAGCTAAAATTATGTTCCAGGTTTATTATGGAATTTACACAAGGCCTTTTGAGGAAAATCCCATGAGAAGAATCTTGACCAGAAATTCAAAGCATAGTATATTTCCTAACAGGCCTGGGTGGCGGAATTGGTAGACGCAAGGGACTTAAAATCCCTCGAAGCTCTGCTGCGCTGGCAAATTTCAGAGCATGATTTCATCCCGCCCACTGATTTTATCCCGGTGGCGGAAGAATGCGGCCTGATCACCGCCCTTGGTGAATGGGTGTTCTGCTCCTCCTGCAGCCAGGCGAAAAAATGGCAGGACCAGGGTTTTCATTCACTGCGCATGGCCGTTAATATTTCTCCTAAACAGTTTCTGGACCGTGATATCGCCAATATGATGGCCAGGACAATCGACGAATGTGGATTGAACCCCATGTGCCTTGACCTGGAGATTACCGAGGGGTTGATCATGCAGAATGTGGAACGCTCGGTTGCCATCCTGAGCGACTTCAGGGAACTTGGCGGCAGGGTTGCCATTGATGATTTCGGCACCGGTTATTCCTCCCTGTCTTATCTGAAACAGTTTCCGGTGGACAAGCTG
>DTXE01000160.1 GCA_012962595.1 Syntrophaceae bacterium
ACAATGTAAGCGTAAGCTTTGTTACCAAAAAGCTCCACCTCCCTCTTCTTTATGAACAGAACTCTTTTCCCGTATCTTACTGCATTCCTGTAGCTTTCTGAAGTTCCACCTATTCAACCTTCTCCTCAAGTTCTTGTCCTTTTTATTCACGGAGTTTCTTATATGCTTTAAGTTGTCCATAACTAATTTCGTGGGTCAGTTTGCTTATGGTAGAGGAATTGTTGCCTTCAAAAAGGAAACAGTTTCCAGTGCTTATGGTAAGGGCAGGGAAAATAGGGACAGCGACCATTTAGAAGGGTATAAAGGGGACGGTTCTATTTTCCATTTTACTTTATTGGTCAAAAAATAGAACCGTCCCCTTTTTCCTTGTAAGTCAAGAGAGCTATGTACAAGAAACAAAAGTGGGCGAATTATATACCGCTGGGAGCATGAAGATGTACTTGAGGAAATGAAAAAGAGGGTTGAGAACAACAAAGATAAGTGAAGAAGCGACAATGGCTGACAGAGCACATATTTGGCACAATGCTGACAGAGCACATATTTTGGCACAATAAAGAGATCATTTAATCAAGGATATTTACTTATGATGGGGATTGAGAAGGTAGGTGCGGAGATTAGCCTCTCTGTCCTTGCATACAACATCAAGAGAATAATCAATATAGTAGGACTGAAAAGACAGGAAAAGCCGAGGCTAATTCAAGGCTAAACGTTTTGAGATTGTGCTCCCAAAAAATTTTTTAAGGCTACTTTTCACACAGTCTGACGTTGTCCGAAATTTCGAACCCCAAAAAGGTGAGTAAAAATGGAGCATAAAGTAAAACAACTGGTAAATCAAATAAAAGAACATCTGGTAAAAGAGTACGGGAAAAAAATAAAACAGATTATTATTTACGGCTCTTACGTCAGGGGCGAAGCCACAAAGGATTCTGATATTGATGTTTTAGTTGTAATTGACGATTCCCTCAATCCATTTGAGGTAAGGAAAAACCTGAGTGACATAATTTTTGATATTCTTCTTGAGAAAGAAGAATTGGTTTCAGTTATACCCGTGCCAGAAACCCTTTTTAAAGATTACAAATCCCCGTTCATATTGAATGTGAAAGAGGAAGGGATAATGATATGAGGGAGATTAGCGACCTTACAAAAAAAGCAGAAAAATTTTTAGAAACCGCAAAACTTGTTTTTGATTCCAAAGATTATGATTCTTGCGTCTCACGGTGTTATTATGCGATGTTTTTTATGGCTGAAGCAGTGCTGCTTACCAAAGGTTTGAAGGCATCTTCACATAAAGGTGTAATAAGTCTGTTTGGAGAGCATTTTGTAAAGACTGGGATTTTCGATAGGGAATTAGGAAAGGCGCTCAGCGACGCTTATGATAAAAGGTTGATTGGAGATTATAGTGTGGGTTTTGCAATTGTTGAAGAAGAAGCGGAGGATATGCTTAAAACATCTCAAGATTTCGTTAAGAAGTTAAAAGATTATCTTAACAGGTGATGAGAGAGACGAAGTGATAAAGATGAGCGGGGTTCGGAACTCTCCCAATCCTTCGGATTGCTTAGTGCTAACGCACTCGGACAACAGCAGACATACGGCACCGCTTCGCTCCGCCGAAATTTGGCAAAGCCGAACTTCGCATGTCCGCAAGGCGTCAGACTGTGTAAAAACTCCCCTTAAATATTCAACAAAATTTATTGAAAATGCTGATGCCATCTGCTATATTCCTCGTAGGCTATATTAGGATATTGATATGGTTTTCTCAAGAAAAAATAGATAAGGGGGAAGGGATGGCATCAATGGCTAGGGTCAGAGCTACATTATTCATTTGAGTAATC
>DTXE01000161.1 GCA_012962595.1 Syntrophaceae bacterium
ATAACCCGGACCACCCCTTTGCGTCTTACAATCTTACACTTTTTACAGATTCTCTTTACCGAAGGCCTGACCTTCATGATATATCTTCACCTATTTGGATCTATATATAATTCGACCTCTAGTTAGGTCATAAGGTGACAGCTCAAGCAAAACCTTGTCACCTGGCAGGATTCTTATAAAATGCATGCGCATTTTTCCCGAGACATGTGCCAATACCTTGTGACCACCGTCTAACTCTACCCTGAACATGGCATTAGGTAGAGTCTCAGTAACCGTTCCTTCAACCTGAATAGGTTCTTCCTTTGGCATACACCGCCTTATATCTTGCTTAGAATCTCGGCCCCATTCTCTGTTATAGCAATACAATGCTCAAAATGAGCTGATAGACTTCTATCCTTGGTCACCGCTGTCCAACCATCGGAAAGTACCTCCACCTCGCTCCTGCCTGCATTTACCATAGGCTCAATAGCCAAAACCATCCCAGGCTTGAGACGAGGCCCCTGTCCGGGCTTCCCAAAGTTTGGAATTTGAGGGTCTTCGTGAAGTGACTTGCCGATACCATGACCCACAAACTTCCTCACCACTGAAAAACCTCTAGACTCTACATGCCTTTGAACAGCAAATGATATATCAGAGATTCTATTATTGTGTATAGCCTTTTCAATACCTAGGTAAAGCGCCTGCTCTGTGGTCTCTATTAGTAGAGCAGCCTTTTCTGAAACCACACCCACTGGCACTGTAATGGCAGCATCTCCGAAATATCCATCGTATAGTACGCCAAAGTCCAGGCTAATAATATCTCCCTCTTTTAATATTCGCTTGGAAGGTATACCGTGCACTACCTCTTCATTGACCGAGGTGCATAGACTACAGGGATACCCTCTGTAACCCTTAAACGCAGGAATTGCTCCTTTCTTATGGCAAAGCCACTCACACCGTTCATTTAACTCTATAGTAGTAACACCAGGCTTTATCAGGGCCTTAATTTCGCTTAAGATTTCTGCAACGATGGTGTTGCTTATTCTCATCTTTTCAATCTCTGAAGGAGATTTCAAGATGATCATATCCTTCTTATCCTTCTAGTATCTTGGTTATCCTATTAAATATCTCATCGATACTTCCTATTCCATCTATGGTTCTCAGTAATCCCTTATCTTTGTAGTACTGGATTAAGGGGAAGGTCTGTTTTTCATACACTTCTAATCTGGATCTAACGGTTTCCTCATTATCGTCATCTCTCTGGTAGAGTTCACCATCACACTTATCACAAGCCCCCTCTTTTTTTGGGGGATTGAACATTATATGATACATAGCACCACATTGGCGGCATGTCCTTCTTCCCGTCAACCTTTTAACCAACTCTTCTTTATCTACATCTATACTGATAACATGATCGATCTTGCTACCCATATTTCTCAACACTTGATCCAGGGCATCTGCCTGAACCACGGTTCGAGGAAAGCCATCCAGCATATATCCTTTTTGGCAATCGGGCTGTTTAAGTCTTTCCTCTATAATACCAATAACTAACTCATCTGGAACCAGTTCCCCTTTATCCATGTAAGCCTTGGCTTTGAGGCCCAACTCCGTTCCTTCCTTTACCGCTGCCCTTAGAATATCACCTGTGGAGATTTGAGGAATCCCATACTTTTCGATAAGTTTTTTGGCCTGTGTTCCTTTGCCTGCACCTGGTCCCCCTAATAGTATCAAGTTCATGACAACCTCCTTTTTATATTATTTTTACCTCCTTCCCTTCAACCTTCTGTGTTTTATAAATCCTTCGTAATGTCGGGTTAACATATGTGACTCTATCTGGGCTAAGGTATCCATACCAACCCCCACCACAATAAGCAGGGCTGTCCCTCCAAAATAAAACGGGACGTGGAACTTTGCTATCAGAAAGGTTGGAAGAACACAGACAGCCGAAACATAAAGTGCCCCGCCAAGGGTGATTCTGCTCAGCACCCTATCTATAAATTCTGCAGTATTTTCCCCAGGTCTCACCCCCGGGATAAAACCCCCATACTTCCTCATGTTTTCTGCCACATCTACGGGATTAAATATAACTGCAGTATAAAAATAGCAGAAGAAGATGATAAATCCTACATATAAAAGTGTATATATAAGATTGCCAGGGGTAAGTGCCGAGGCAATACCTTTCAACCAGGGTATATTAAGAAAACTAGCGATGGTTGCTGGAAACATAATGATAGAGGAGGCAAAGATAGGAGGGATAACGCCAGATGTATTAATCTTAAGAGGAAGATGGGTGCTCTGCCCTCCGTATATCCTTCGCCCCACAACCCTCTTGGCATATTGAACTGGAATACGTCTCTGTCCCCTTTCCATAAATATTATGATGCCTACCACCATGACCATAAGGAACATCAACATAAGCATTATGAGGAAGCTCATTTCACCCGTTTTTAGCAGACGCAGTGTATTTATGCCTGCAGATGGCATGCCTGCTACAATACCGGCAAAGATAATCAATGAAATACCATTACCTATGCCTCTCTCAGTAATCTGCTCACCTAGCCACATAATAAAGGCTGTTCCTGCTGTAAGGGTAATCACGGTCATTAATCTAAACCCCCATCCAGGGTTAAGTACCACCATTTCGCCCGTAGGGCCAGTCATCCGCTCCAGACCAACACTAATACCCAATCCTTGAATTATGCTCAATATAATAGTTCCATACCTAGTATATTGAGTGATCTTTTTACGCCCAGCTTCTCCCTCCTTGGATAGCCTCTCTAAATGAGGGATAACTACAGTGAGAAGCTGTAGAATGATAGAGGCACTGATGTAAGGCATAATCCCTAAGGCGAAGATAGAAAAATTTTCTAAGGCTCCGCCTGTAAATAGATTGAAAAGGCCAAAGATGGTTCCTCCTTTTCCTGCAAAGAATGCCCCCAAGGCCTCTGCATTAATACCCGGGGTGGGGATAAAAACCCCAATTCTATATACAGCTAGCATAAGAAGGGTAAAGATGATCCTCTGCTTCAGCTCTGGAATCTTGGCAATATTTTGAAAGCCGGATATCACTCTAGACTACCTCTATCTTTCCACCAACCTCTTCGATCTTACTCCTAGCCCCTTTGGTGATTTTATGAACTCGAACTACAAGAGGCTTGGCTATCTCTCCCTGACCCAACACCTTAATACCATGACCTAGATTCTTGATCAATCCTGATCTTAGTAAGGCATCCGCATCCACAATAGTTCCACTCTCAAATCTGTTGAGATCCCGAACATTAATGACAGCGTAGCTTTTTCTAAAAATGTTGGTAAAGCCCCTCTTGGGAAGACGCCTTATAAGAGGCATCTGACCACCTTCAAACCCGGGGGAAATGTTTCCACCAGAGCGGGCCTTCTGCCCTTTGGTTCCTCGGCAGCATGTCTTTCCATGCCCGGAACCACATCCACGCCCCACCCTCTTTGGCCTCCTCTTGGAACCGGGAGGCGATGATAACTCATGCAACTTCATAGAATTACCCTTAATATATAACTATTGGCTCAAATCCTAAGTGGCAGACTTCAATATATCTTTGCCCCTAACCGCTGCCACCTCCTCAGGACTTCTTAGGCTCTTCAAGGCGTTAATTGTGGCCTTAACCACGTTATGGGGATTATGGGATCCCAAACATTTACTTAGGACATTTTGGATCCCCACAGCCTCTAACACCGCCCTTACCGCACCACCTGCAATAAGACCGGTACCTTGGGAGGCAGGCTTGAGTAACACCCTACCGGCACCACATTTTCCCATTACTTCATGAGGTATGGTGTGATTCATAAGGGGTACCTGGAAAAGACCCTTTTTTGCCTGCTCAATGCCCTTTCTTATGGCCTCTGGCACCTCATGAGCCTTTCCTAAGCCACATGCCACCCTTCCATTTCCATCACCTACCACTACTACAGCACTGAAACTGAATCTCCTACCACCCTTTACTACCTTGGCAACCCTGCTTATGTGCACTACCTTATCTATTAAATGATGTTCATTAGAATCAATTTCCAACGACTTTATCTCCCCTTTAAAATTCTAAACCGCCCTTCCTAGCACCCTCGGCCAAGGCCTTCACCCTTCCATGGTATATAAATCCACCTCTATCGAAGACTACCTTCTTAATACCCTTTGCTAAGGCCCTTTGAGCTATAAGCTTACCTACCTCAGTGGCTTTGGTTATCTTTCCATCAGCCTTTGATTCACTTCTTAGCTCAGGATCTAAAGTAGATGCAGATACCAATGTGTGACCTTCCGAGTCATCGATAATCTGGGCATAGATATGCCTTGCACTACGGAATACAGATAGCCTAGGGCGATTGGTCACCCCAGATATCTTCTTTCTAATTCTCCTTTTACGCCTTAATCTAGCCAGCCTTTTATCCTTCAAAACCATGTTACTTTGCGCCCTTACCAGCTTTCATCTTTATGGCTTCTTTTAAGTACCTAATGCCTTTTCCTTTATATGGTTCAGGGCTTCTAAAACTACGGATCTTGGCCGCCACTATTCCTAGAAGCTCTTTATCGTGGCTTTCTAAGGTGATCTTGGTCATCTTTTCCACCTGGGCTGTCACACCTTGAGGTAATCTATATTCTATAGGATGTGAATATCCCAAATTGAATACCAAAGTATCCATTTGTTGATTAACTCGGAATCCTAAGCCACTTATTTCCAAAACCTTTTTAAAGCCATTGCTCACACCCTCTACCATGTTTGCAATAAGCGTTCTGGTAAGTCCATGAAGGGACCTAGATTCCTTTGAAGAATCTGCAATTTTTACCACTATAGTGTGATTTCCTATATCTAAAAGGATCTTTGGATGTATCTTCCGGCTCAACGTACCCTTGGGGCCACTTACCGTGAGCACACCTTGCTTGAACTCCACCTTTACCCCATGGGAAATAGATATAGGCTGTTTACCTACCCGAGACATCTCATAGCACCTTTTGAATTACCACACTGAACAAAGAAGCTCGCCTCCTACCCCATAAGTCTTCGCTTGTCTGTCAGTCATTACACCTTTGGAGGTGGAAAGGATAGAGATTCCCAAGCCACCTAATAATGGATGAATTTTGCCCTTCTTCACATAGATTCTCCTACTAGGTTTGCTGATTCTCTTAATACCTCTGATAACACCTCTTTTAGAGGCTTGGTACTTAAGAAATATCCTTAAGATATCTTGCTTTTCACTCTTCACTACTTGGAAATCTCTTATATATCCCTCTTCAAGCAAAATCTTGGCAATGCCTACCTTTATCTTGGATAAGGGTACATCTACATGGTCGAACTTAGCCATATTACCATTCCTAATTCTTGTCAGCATATCGGCAATAGGATCTGTCATTGCCATGGTTATCTCTCCCTACCAGCTAGACTTTATAACGCCAGGGATTTCCCCTTTTAGTGCCATGGATCTGAAACAGATCCTACATATCCCAAATTTTCTTAAGTATGCCCTAGGCCTACCACAAATGGGACATCGATTATAGGCCCTTACTTTGAATTTGGGCTTCCTCTGCGCTTTGATAATCAAGG
>DTXE01000162.1 GCA_012962595.1 Syntrophaceae bacterium
AGGGCCTTGAGAGTTTGAACCTCACTGACCACCAGAGATATATCCCTAGCCCCTAATCTCCTCACCTTGCCTGAAACCAAGAGTATAGGACTAGACAAGATCACCTTGGCATATCTTTCCTGGGCCTTGGGAAAGACGGCCAGATCTATCAGGCCAAATTCATCCTCCAAGGTTACAAACATAACTCGAATCCCGCTTCTGGTGGGAGGGGTATGAATCAATACCACCTTTCCGGCGACCTTAACCATCCTTCCATTCGACCTGCACCTTAAGGTACGGCTGGTTATATAGCCGGATCTCTCAAGGTCCTCCCTGAAGGGAGTCATAATGTGCCACCTGGTAGTAAGTTCCAGGGTTGTCTCTTCTACAAGAAGCGATCTGAGAAGCCTCCTATGCATATGCCACCTTTCTTTCTGTTATATCAGTAAGCCCCTTAAATGCATGGGCCCATCTAAGGGTCTTAATGGCTGAACTGGGAAGTGAGACTCTAGATGTGAAGTCCTCCATGGACAAAAATAACCCACTTTCTCTTGCACTCAAGATACGTTCTATAAACCTCGGACCTATCCCTTTTATGGAGGAAAGACCTATCCTTATAGCCTTTCCCTCAATGGAAAATCCTTCTTGACTGAAGTTTACATGGGGGCTAAGCACCTGAAACCCTCTTCGTCTTGCATCATTTAGAATGACACTTTTAGGATATGAGCCCACCTGCCCTGCGTTAAGCAGCCCTACATAGAATTCAAGGGGATGGTGAGCCTTCAGATAGGCAGATTGGTAGGTGATATAGGCAAAGGAGGCGGCATGGGCCTTGCAGAATCCAAAGGAGGCAAAGGCAGATATCCTTGAAAATACCTCCTCTGCCACCTCCTTTGTTGTGCCTTTGTTAAGACAACCCTTGATAAACCATTTCTTGAGCTTTGCCATCTCCTGGTGGGATTTATCTTTTGTCATAGCCCGCCTTAAGGTATCTGCCTCACCATAGCTGAAGCCTGCCAGCTTATGGGCTATCTTAAGGATCTGCTCCTGAAAAATTATCACCCCATAGGTCTCTTTCAAAATGGGCCTTAAGGTAGGATGCAAGTAGGTTATCTTCTCCTGGCTGTTTTTCCTTCTGACATAAGGG
>DTXE01000163.1 GCA_012962595.1 Syntrophaceae bacterium
TGGAAAGGCTCATAACATCGTGGAGTAAAAAGGCTCAATACATCGAGGAGTCTTATTTGTTTAGTTAGGTTCATCACATCGTTTAGTGTTTTAAGATTTCCAGATATTCGGTATAATGGGATGGATCTTCTCATCAATAGTGTAAGCAAGGTTTTTTATTAAAGCTGCGGTATCTTGATCTTTTGCTTGATAAGATACCTTTATCCTTTGTTGTGTCAGATCGATGGTAGTCCAGACATATTCGCCTATGAATTCCTTGCTCAGAAAAAAAACCTCATTTAAGATGCTGATTCTCCCTTCGTTATCAACCTTTCTGATAAAGTGTATTTTCCCCTTAGTTAGCGGTAATTTATCTAAATTGATTTTTACGTCATCGTTTAGCATATTAGCAGGATTAATCTGCGTTAACCTTTTATCTCTCTTCTTCCATGCACTGAGAGCGTTATATTGATCGATAAAATGCAGGGATTTTGTGCGTATATCTTCCAGACTTGTGAAGTCTTCTTTCTCCCAGAATTTATCCCCAAACCAGTTATTGAAGTTTTCGATGCTTCCATTCATCCATGGGCTCTTGGGTGCGATGAAAACAAGTTCAATACCAACGTAGAGGCAGAGCCTTATGAAACGGCTGAATTTACGCGGATATTTAAAGTCACCAATAAAGTACATCCCGTTATCGACTTGTAAATATCTGGGTATCATGTCATTGCTCCAATACAGGATAAGAAAGCCGATTACATTATCCATGCTTCTGGAATTGTACTGTTCAATGTGAACTTGATTGCAGACCACATCGATGAGATTAAGGGAAGAAATGGCACCATATCCTTTAATAAATCTTGGACCAACGAAGTCTATCTGGTGCATCTCGCCGATCTGTGTGGGATTCAGAAGCGTATACCGCTTTTTAGATTTTACTCGTTTATACCGTTCTCGCTTGTTAACTTTCAAGTTATGCTTCTTCACAATCCGCTTTATCGTTGATACAGAAGGTATCTCACCCTTCGAAAAACCAAGCTTCTCCATCCTATACTGAATTGAATCTGCACCTACTCCAAGATACTTTGACTCGTGCTCGTTACCCTCTATCAGGGCTATTCTTGTGTTAACAACCGCTCTTTCAATATCTTCGCATGTTGCTCTTCCAGGATTATTGGGCGCTGTCGACTGGGATTTATACCACTCCCTATCTCCTGATTTGAATCTCTTCACCCACTTAAAGAGCCACGTCTCAGACCTATTCATCTCGCCATAAATATTTGCTGGTTTATCTCCTCTAATATACCGATTTACAGCTTCAATCCTTTCCTGTTCCTCAATATCCATAACACATCACAATGGATGTGTTATTTTTGTTTACATCTAAATACTCCGCGAAGTGTTGAACCTTTATTTGTCAAATAAAATACTCCGCGATGTATTGAACCCTTCCA
>DTXE01000164.1 GCA_012962595.1 Syntrophaceae bacterium
ATCATCTGTTATTACACCAGCATCAATACCAACTCAAACCCCATCAACTGTCCAATCACCAGCTCAACCTTCTGCCATTTCAAAATTCATACCGATCCTTATTTTGATACTGATAGTATTGCTAGCATTATTCGTAAAATCAAGGAGAAGTAGTAAGGCAAGAGTAGAGCCTGAACATGAAAAGAAATATGAGAGACCAGAAGAGAAAGCAGAAAAATACGAAGAAGTAAATATTTCAGGTTTCCCGGAGCAGTTAAAGTCTAAGTACGATCCTTTAGAGTTTCTTGGTGAAGGTGGTTTTGCAAGGGTTTACAGAGTGAAGAGAAAATCTGACAATAAAGTTGTTGCGGTAAAAATACCGAGAATAGATGAGAAGACGAGCAAGAGTTTTATCAGAGAAGTGAGTTCATGGCTCCATTTAGACCATCCAAATATTGTTAAACTCAATGAAGTTGACATCTATCCAATACCCTATCTCGAAATGGAGTATATTGAGGGAATAAAGAGGGGAGGAAAGCAGATAAGAACACTTGAAGAGCTTCCAAAACCGGTAGAAGAAAGGGATGCTTTAAAATTTGTCAGAGGATTGGCAAGTGGAATAAAGTATGCACATTTAAAAGGAATCTTTCACCGTGATATAAAACCACTCAATATTTTGCTCAAGGAAGACTTGACGCCAAAAATAACTGACTGGGGGCTGGCAAAGATAGAAGTTGCATACTCCAAGACTTCATTTGGCTACAGTCCTTTATATGCTGCTCCAGAACAACTCATGCCAAGCAGGTTTGGTGGAACTGATCGCAGAACGGACATATGGCAGATAGGAGTAATGTTCTATGAATTACTGACAGGAAGATTACCCTTTGAGGGATACAGCTATGAGGAAGTTTCCGGGAAGATTACGGATGAAGGTTACAGATTTAAGATTCCATCTGAGCTAAATCACTCTCTTCGAAAATTTGACCCAATTTTTGATAGACTTCTGGCAAAAAGGAAAGATGAACGCTACAATAGCATTGATGACTTCCTGAAGGACTTAGACACAATCTCCAGACTTGAGAAGAAAGTTGAAATTCTGAAGAAAACACTTTCAAACACTCTTCACAAATTGAAGGAAAGCCAAACGGAACAAGAAGTTAAAGATAATCGCACGATGGTCGTTGAGACGCTTGGTGAACTTGTTGTTGCCTATGCAAACCTCAACGATAGAGCAGGATTGCTGAACACTCTGAAAGACATGAAATTCTACACGAGCAAAAACCTTAGCAGTCTCGTGGAAGCAATAAAACAGGTTGAATACATGCTGAAAGAGGGGATTTCTGTGAGCAAGGAATTCATAGAGCTTTTAAAAGTGCTTGTAAGAGATATCAGGAGGGAAAATGAATGAGTAATGATGGGAGCTTGATGCATTTATGAGAAAATGTAAAAGGATGAGGA
>DTXE01000165.1 GCA_012962595.1 Syntrophaceae bacterium
CTCATGCGAATCAACTGCACTTTCAACCTCAAATGGACCAATTCTGTATCCTGAACTTATACAGACGTCATCAGCCCTTGAGTCAAACCATATATATCCAGCCTCATCCATCAGTGCGAGGTCTCCAGTCCTGCTTTAAACGCTTCTGGCACTACCCCTTTGAGAAAGACGGGCAAAACGCCATACCTTCAGGGACTTTCTGAATGGAATTATCAACTTTGTTTCAGAGGTGGGCAAGGGTTCTACCTTTACCATTCGCCTACCACATAGGAGAAGTCCTTAGCACAATAGTGCCATCTGCAATAATAGTATTGCAATCAGACGCATTTTGCAATACTGTATGGCCCCATAGTCATTGATCACTTAAGTCCTAATCAGTGTATTCCAGGCATAATCCAAATGTGAAGTCCTTTGGCACACATTATGCTATTATCTCGAATAGAGAGGAGGCGTTAGCCATGTCAAAAAAGATGTTAATCGTTGATGATGAGCCTGATATCTTGAAGTTTTTCTCAACAGCCTTGGAGCAAAATGGTTTCATACCTGTCATCGCAGAAGATGGCGTAGAGGGAATGAAAAAGGTTATAGAAGAAAAACCAGACCTCATTCTCCTGGATATCATGATGCCAGAGAAGGGTGGTATAAAGATGTACAGTGAACTAAAGAAGGATGAAGGTCTAAGGAGTATTCCTGTGGTGATAGTTACAGGGATATGGGAAGGGGCTGAGATGAAAGGGCATGTATCTGTACCTGAACCAGAAGGACACCTGCAAAAGCCGGTGGAGCCGAATAATCTGATCAAGACTATCGGGAAAATACTGGCATAAAATTTAAATCGAGAGAGGGGACCGCCATGATAGAATACAAGAATATTCTTTATTGCACTGACTTTTCTGAAGATGCAGAGTTTGCCTTTCTACATGCCCAAGACTTAGCAAAGAAATATAGTGCCAAATTATATATCCTGCATATTCTGCATTCTCCCTATAAATACATGCGCCATGTGGTTGATGAGCATGCAGGACCTGGTGAGGAAAGTTTTGTTACCGAAAAAATCGTTGAAGCTGCTAAAGAAGATCTTAAAAAACGCTATGTTGATAGAATGGAGGGTATCGGAAGCTATGAAATTTTGGTAAAAGAAGGCACACCCTGGGTAGAGATAGTCAAGTACGCCAAGGGTCAGAATATTGATTTAATAGTTATGGGAACCGCTGGTAGCTCAGAACTGGAAAGAATAGAATTTGGTAGCACAGTTGAGAATGTGGCCCGCAGGGCGCACTGCCATGTAATTGCTATCCGCAATCCCGAAAAACGTTTTACCTTGCCAGGCACGCTTTAGGAAGGGAAATGGGGGAAATAGACATGAAAAAGAAAAAGGTCTTAGCGGTTGATGATGAATTGGATATGAGGATATATCTCTCAACCCTGCTTGAAAACAATGGCTATGAATCTATAGTGGCAAGGGAGGGTAAAGAAGGCATACAGATGGTCAGAGAGAAAAAACCCCATCTGGTAATCTTGGATATTCTGATGCCCGAAGAGAGTGGCGTTAAGATGTACCGTGAATTGAAGACCGACCACAACCTCAAAGATATTCCGGTGCTTATTCTTTCGGCAATCTCCAAGAAGACCTTTACCCATTCACAAAAAGTCCTGGATGAGTTTAAGGGAAAGAGTGTTCCAGAGCCTGAGGCCTATATCGAAAAACCGCCAGACTCTGATGAATTGCTGGAAACTATTGGCAAATTGCTGAGTTAAAAATTTACACAGGCCCTCATGTTACCTACCCAATCGATTAAGTAACAAAGCAGGATGGTCATGCCCTCTAAGCATAAAATAGATTCTTCCCATAGTATGTTGTTAAAAACAATCTTGGATAGTATCACCGAAGGGGTTTTCACTGTAGACAAAGATTTCAAGATTACCTCCTTCAATCAGGCTGCGGAAAGGATTACAGGTTTTTCAAAGGACATGGCTATAGGGAAAAAATGCTCTGAGATATTCCATGCCAACATATGTCAGACTGAATGCGCATTAAAGAAAAGCATGGAAACGGGTGAAAGTATCATAGACATAGTCATAAAGGTTGTAAACAGGGCTGGTAAGGCAATCCCTATAAGTGCACGTACATCTGTTTTAAGGGACGAAAAGGGGCAGGTAATAGGGGGGGTTGAGACATTCAGGGATCTTTCAGCCATAGAGGCGCTCAGAAAAGAGGTATCTCGTAGGTACACATTTGAAGACATTATAAGTAAGAACCACCACATGCAAAAGATTTTTGATATCCTACCTTACATAGCCGAAAGTGACAGTACCGTCCTCATCCAGGGTCCTAGCGGTTCGGGTAAAGAGTTATTTGCCAAAGCCATTCATAGCCTAAGCCTTAGACAGAAAAAGCCCCTTGTGGTGGTGAACTGTGGAGCCCTTCCAGAGACCCTGTTGGAATCAGAGCTATTTGGATACGTAAAGGGTGCCTTTACTGATGCCAAAAAGGATAAACCAGGACGTTTTGCCCTTGCTGAGGGTGGCACTATCTTTTTAGATGAAGTGGGCGATATCTCACCTGCTATACAGGCTAAGCTGCTTCGTGTTCTCCAGGAAAAGGAATATGAGCCTCTAGGATCTGTTTCCCCTAGAAAGGCTAATGTACGCATTGTAGCTGCCACCAATAAGGATCTATCTCAATTAGTAGAGGAGGGCAAATTCCGTGAGGATCTTTTTTACAGACTAAATGTGGTTAAGGTAGAACTACCACCACTTTCCCAGCGAAGAGAAGATATTCCCCTACTAGTAGACCACTTCATCAACCGATTCAATGTAAAGATGGGGAAAAAGATAATTGGGGTCTCCCAAGATGTGATGGATTTATTTATGCGTTATGATTTTCCTGGTAATATCAGAGAACTTGAAAATATCATGGAACATGCCTTCGTGTTATGCCGGAATGCCATTATAGAAAGGGATTGTCTTCCGAAGGAGCTGTTGCATAAACTGGAAAGAGAAACTCCATCTCCAGTGCCTAAATCTCTGCTAAAGGAGAACGAAGCCCAGATTATTAAAAAGACGCTTGAGAAATATTTCGGACACCGTGGGAGAACCGCTGCAGAATTAGGTATTGATAAAAGCACCCTTTGGCGTAAGATGAAAAAGTATGGCATAGAATATTAGATGGAATACAAGGTACAGGGATAATTGCGTTATTGCAACATTTAATATGCAATTTATTGCATAATTCAATTGACTTTTCTTACCTTCATTAAATAGTTCAACCCTCTCCATCTAGCAATGGCCTGTTTTTGTGGGCCATCTGTCCCAGACCTTCAACTTGTGTCCTTTGGCATAATACATGCTTTTATTAAATGATGTTCTATATAGCCACATTAAGACCAAGGTTATACCTCTCATAGACCCCAGGTGTCATGGAGGAAGAGATATTAAAGATCGGAATTCCACTGGCTCAAGGAAGGTTATCACATTATTTTAGCAAGTGTGACAAATTTGCTTTTGTCACCATAAAGAATGATGGGATCGAGGGCAAGATATTATTTAAGCCTCCACCCCGTGAACCTGACGATCTGCCCAGATGGCTATATGAGCATGGGGTGAACCGGCTTATTGTTGGAAATATGGGACTGAGGGCTCAGGGTTTTCTTGCAGAATATGGCATCCAGGTTATTACAGGGGTACCAAACCTAGCACTTAAGGAGTTGATCCAGCACTGTCTCAATGGTGTTCTATTTACTAAACATACCCACTAATAATAGAAAATTCAAAGGAGGGAAATTTTATGGCGAAGAAAAGGATAGCGGTAATAGCCTGCAAAAACATTAAGGGTACCAGTTGTGTCGGTGGGTGTTTGAAGTGTTTTAAGGGCATGGCAGAGAAGGCAGGAGAATACGAACGTTGGAAGGATTATGAAATAGAGGTAATTGGTATGGATGACTGCGGGGGTTGTCCTGGTCTGGTAATGCCTAAAGTAGCTCTCATGATGGA
>DTXE01000166.1 GCA_012962595.1 Syntrophaceae bacterium
GATATGATCACGCAATATTTTATATCTGTCAGCATAAGGCAAATTATGGATGTCTTTGTCTAAATATATTATGTCATGAAGATTGATGATTAAGTTTTTTTCTCGAGGGTCAACTTCTTTTGTATTGAGTATGTGAAAAGTAAAAAGCTCATCCCTGCTTGGTCATTTTATATCAAAATAAGGCATAAAGGCATGGATATGCGTTACTTTTACCTTAATTTCCCACTCTTCCAACTACCAAAATGTTTCTCATGTTTCAGCTAAATCAAAAGGTCTTTAATTGGTAACTTTCAAATCTAGGAAATAGTATCAATATTTACTTTTTACGGCTAGCCTCCAACTCACTGTCTCCTTTTCATTCCTCTCAAACTTTTTCAATCTTTTTTCGATGTCAAAAATTCTTTTCTCAAGCGATGAAAGGCTCTTTAAATCCTCATTAACCATCATCTTGACAAGGTCTTCAAAAGATGTCTTGGGATACCACCCTAACTTTTTTCTGGCCTTGGTCGAATCCGCTAACAGAGTATGAACTTCAGCTGGTCTATAGAACTTTTTATCAATTTTTACATAGTCATGCCAGTCCAAGTCGACACTTTCAAATGCAATTCTTACTACATCTTTAACCGTGTGAGAAACCCCTGTTCCTATTACATAATCGTCAGGTTCTTCCTGTTGAAGCATTAACCACATGGCTTCAACATAATCACCCGCATAGCCCCAGTCTCTTTTTGCGTCCAAATTTCCCAGCCTGAGCTCCTTTTGCATCCCCAATTTGATTCTTGCAACTCCATCGGTTATTTTCCGAGTTACAAACTCTTTGCCCCTTCTGGGAGATTCATGATTAAAGAGTATACCTGAACAGCAAAACATATCGTAACTTTCCCGATAATTGATAGTTATAAAATGTGCATAGACTTTGGAGACGCCATAGGGGCTACGTGGATAGAAAGGGGTCTTTTCATTCTGTGGCGATTACACAACCTTTCCAAACATCTCACTGCTAGAAGCCTGATAGAATCTAATCTTTGGATTAACCTGCCTTATTGCTTCAAGAACCCTGGTAGTTCCTAATGCATTAAATTCAGCGGTTAATATAGGTTTTGTCCAAGAGGTAGGAACAAAGGATTGGGCAGCTAAATTGTAGACCTCATCCGGTTGAACCTCCTCTATTATTTTAATTATAGATAACTGGTCAAGTAGGTCTCCCTGTCTTAATTCAATTTTGTCTCTCAGGTGTTCTATCCGCTCAGAATTTTCTGTACTTGCTCTCCTGACCATACCGTAAACCTTATAACCTTTTTCTAAAAGAAACTCGGCTAAATATGATCCATCTTGGCCAGTGATACCCGTAATCAGTGCACATCTCATTACGGTAACCTCCTTTTTTCAAATTTATCATGTGAATTATTTAAAACTACTTCCTTGGCCATCAACCACCTTCATTTCTGAGGAAAATGTAAATTAGTTAATCATTTTTCTGACCGGATTCCCAACACTCAAGCGTGTCTCGCAACCCGTTCCAGTTGAGGATTATGATGAAGACTTTGGGATGGCTCATAGTATAGCGATTAGGGTACAAAAGATAGCGTATAGGGGTTAGCCAACGGATTTCGGATTGCGGATTTCGAATTTCGAATTGGGGATTCTAAGTAGCGTATAGCAACGAGTGAATAGTGGAAAATGGAAATTGGGTAATTTAGTTTTGTAATCTTCTTTCATCTTATTGAGTATGTGAAAAGTAAAA
>DTXE01000167.1 GCA_012962595.1 Syntrophaceae bacterium
CTAGGTCAACCATTTTACCGGGCGAAATCACATTTTCTTCAGAAAAGGAGAAGATAGCATAGCCATCTTGCATATCCACTCGTCTTATCCCAAGTCTCTTCAGATATTGTTTCAGGCTGATCACCTCCATCAATTGATGGACTTCAGAGGGAATCTCTCCATAGCGATCTCTCAACTCCTCTCTGATATCCTCTATCTCTGCATCTGAAGACACCTGGGATAGCTTCTTATAGGTGCTTAGTCTCTGATGGATGTCAGAAATATAGGCCTCTGGAATATAGGCTGAGATGTTTAAATTCAATTCAGGCTCGACTTCTTCCTTTTTGGTTTCTCCCTTTAGTTTCTGTACAGTCTTTTCTATAAGCTGAAGGTACATCTCATAACCTACCGAGGCCACATGACCCGATTGAGTAGGACCCAGAATGTGACCCCCTCCTCTTATTTGGAGATCATGTAAGGCGATCTTAAAACCAGCTCCTAATTCAGTATATTCCATGAGAACCCTTAGGCGTTTCTTAGCCTCCTGAGACAGGAGATGCTCCCCTGGTATAAGAAGATAGGCATATGCCTGCTCTTTGGCCCTCCCTACTCTTCCTCTAAGTTGATACATCTGAGCTAGGCCAAATTCATGGGCTCGATTTATTATGATGGTATTGACAGAGGGAATGTCTAGCCCAGATTCTATTATGGCCGTAGTTACTAAAACATCAATCTCCTTTCTTAGAAAAGATACCATAGTATTCTCCAATTCTCTTTCGGGAAGCTGTCCATGAGCAATCCCTACTCTAATGTTAGGAAGCAAACGTCTCAGATAATGGGCTATAGGCCCTATACTTTGCACCTTATTGTGAACAAAGAATACCTGTCCCCCTCTCTTTATCTCACGGAGAATAGCATCTCTAATAATGTCATCATCAAATTTGCACATGTAGGTTCTTATAGAAAGGCGGTCTTCAGGTGGGGTTTCTATAATACTCAGATCCCGAATACCTGAAAGCGACATATGCAGAGTTCTTGGTATAGGGGTAGCACTTAAGGTTATAACATCAACCGATGTCTTAAGCTTCTTGATCCTCTCTTTATGTGCCACTCCAAATCTCTGTTCCTCATCAACCACCAAAAGCCCAAGGTCTTTAAAAACCACATCTTTTTGAAGTAACCGGTGTGTACCTATGATAATATCTACTTTACCCTCCTTCAGACCCCTTAATATCTCCTTCTGCTCACCCTTTGTCTTAAACCTACTTAGTACCCTTATATTTACAGGGTATCCATGGAATCTGCGGCTGAAGGTCTCAAAGTGCTGTTCTGCAAGCACTGTTGTAGGAACCAAAACTGCTACCTGTTTTCCATTCATCACCGCAATGAATGACGCTCTCATGGCGACCTCTGTTTTACCATATCCTACATCTCCACAGATAAGACGATCTGTGGGACGGATATTCATCATGTCGCTCAATACATCCTCTATAGCAGCAATTTGATCTGGGGTCTCCTGATATTCAAAGCTTGCCTCAAATTCTTTATAGTAACTATCTGGTTTAGAGAAGGCATGACCCTTACTTATCTCACGCAGAGCATATAGTTCCAGCAAATCTTTGGCCATGGCCTCTATGGATTTACTGACACGTCTCTTGGTATTTTCCCAAGAGCGTCCACCTAATTTATCCAGGCTAGGTATGTATCCTTCAATTCCTATATACTTTTGGACTACATTCATGCGATCCACAGGCAAATAGAGCTTATCCCCATCACGGTACTCCATAAGAAGAAAGTCATTTTGTATGCCATCAATAGTTAGCTTAATCAGACCAAGATACCTCCCTATCCCATAGTCTATATGGACCACAAAATCATTTTCTTTTAGATCCTCAAAAGAACTTACATAAGGCCTTCTGGGCCTTTTCATAATCCTGTATTTAGTTTTTTTCTCTCCGAAGATTTCATCTTCGGTAATAACCATCAGGGCTTCCCTAAAAAATTTAAAACCGGAGGATAGGTTACCCACATACAACCTGAGTAGGCCCACACCCCCCATCTCTCTCGAGAATGGCATGGAATATATGTAAGAATTTATGCCATATTCCTTAAATAGGGCTTTAAGCCTTTTTGCCTGCTCATCACTATGTGCCACAAGGATGATATCTATTTTTTGACTTAGCCACTCCTTAATCCGGCTTGAGAGAGGAGCTAAGACCCCCTCTTGAACCTCCCTATCCTTTACTTCATTTCGGATATCTTCATTACTCTGGATATTATAATGCAGTGTGACCTTGGATAAATCCTTCTCATATAATCCTATTTGGCGGAAGTAGAGGGTCTGGAATTTATTGGAACAGCTTGAGAGTGTTTCTGAAGAGAGATAGAGGTCTGTTAAGGGTACGCAGAACTCCCCGCCACCCAAGGCCTTTTCATAGGCTTCTTTCATTTTCGCTTCGAATGCCTGCAACTCCAAATCTCCTTGTGCAGGGTTAATGATGGCCAGAAGGGTATCTTGAGAGAGATAATCGAAAAGGGTATTCAGGCTAGGATAAAAACAGGAAAGAAGCCACTCCATGCCTGGAAAGGACTGTATTTGGCTGACTCCATCTATAATCCTCTGAAGCCCTTCTTGAGGATAACTTATCTCTTGGGCCCTTTTCTGGATCATAGATGTGGCATAGGATAAACTTTCTTTATGAAATACAATCTCTTGGGCAGGGATGATGGTGAGCTCTTGGAGTGTCTCCAAGGACCTTTGGGTGATGGGGTCAAAAATACGAATAGATTCTACAAAGTCTCCGTAAAGCTCAATCCTTACAGGATTTTTATACAGCGGTGGAAAAATATCTATGATTCCTCCACGGGTACTGAACTCTCCAGGCCCTTCTACCAGATAAGTCTTTATATAGCCAGAGGCTACTAATTTGTCTATCAAACTGTGCTTATCAACCTCTTCACCAACAACTATATATTCAGCAAAGCCAGAGAGAATCTCTTTAGGTATAGTTTTCCTTAAAACACTGGTTATGGTAGCGACTATAGCCAGAGGAGGCTTACTGGTAAGTGCCCCATAAATAGCCTCTAACCTAGAATAGATTACATTTCTATGAAGTGAGATGGGTTTAAAAGGGGGGACATCATCAGGTGGAAAAAGATACACTGTAGGCTCAAAATTTCCTTTATGGCCTAGAAAAAAATTTAGGTCATTAACACACTTTTGTGCCTCATCTAGGGTGGGAGTAAGAACCAGTAAGGGTCGTGGTATCTCCTTGATAATTTGGGATAGAAGAAAATGTTTGGAAGAGCCCTCTAAGCCCAAGACGTCTATGGCCTTTAGTCCCGAACTTATATTCTCTAACAGATCTGAAACAGAGGCCCCTTTGTAAAAAGGCTCCTCATGGTGCCTATGGAATGCTGATATATCCTTTTTTGTCATACCTGATTCATGATTCACGATTCACATATCCTCTATCTATCCTGTATCCTAATATGGGATGGACTTTAGGGTATCATATCAAAACTTCCTATATGTTAAAAGACGTTTATTTTATAAGGCCTGCCGAAAGTTCTACGGTTATAACCCCCACACCGGGTAAATTCCAGATTCTTTGGCCCCATTATCAGCCTTGACAGCCTACATGGTTTGAGGTAAACATCCTCCTAGGATGTGAGGAAAAGGTGATGAAACATTCATGACCTTCGGTCACAAACAAATATGAAAATGGAATATAGGCAG
>DTXE01000168.1 GCA_012962595.1 Syntrophaceae bacterium
AAAAAACCTGAAAAAGTGGTTATTGAAGAGCAAGAAGAAGCGCCCTTAAGAAAACCGCAATCAGAATCTAAGCCGACGCGATATTTGTAAAAAAGTTGCATAAAATGCTAAATTCATTAAAAAATTTCAATTTTTGTCTTGACTTTTGGGGTAGAATACATATCCAGATGTATCTTTGTTTGATCACTCTTTAGCAACTGAAACATTATCCTACTAATACGAATATCATCCCCCACGAGAATAACCCACGCCCTTCATCTTCTGATACAAGGAGTTCATCTCCAACATCAAAAAGTGCTTGTAGAATTTCTGGAATATGCTCTCTAGGTATATCCTTTTCTGTATAATCTTTCATTCTCTCGAGAAAAGCACTTACCTGTGTGGATCCATTAGGCCGATGTTGTCGACGAAGTTCGAGTAATTTATTGCTAAATGCGTCCCTGTTTTTTGCCAATGCCAGAATTGCCTGCATTTTAGTATGAGAAATTTCTCCCTCTGGAACCGCTAAGCGGAAGTAAACTGGAAAAATATCGGGACTACATATCCTCAATTGCTTTCTCCAAGTTGACTGCCAATCCGCTCCATAAGAGATACCTCCAAAAAGGGCTTCTAACTTGGGAAAAAGTCGCTTTAAAAGATTTTTTATACACTCTTTATCCTCCTCGGGAATTTGTTCAGCCCATTTATTATGAAACGGTTTTATATCTTCTATTTTCGGATAGGAATGTGTGTCCGAATGTCCTGCAAACATATCCCTGTTAGTTCGAATTAATTGGTAAATATTCGAGGAAAATACTCTGAGAGTTTCTATGGCTATAAAATCTATTGGATTGACCTCTCTTTTAACGGCAGGGTATGTTGCCTTAAGAGCATTTGTAAGACGCTTAACATCGCGCATAGTATTCAGAAAATGGTCAATACCATCCCAAAAAACGTTCCCCCAGTAGGTTTGATCGAATAGTTCCTGTGGGGTATCAGAAAGGATAATATCTAATTGTTCTAAGAATAGTTTTCGCAATGCAATTTTGTCTGGGATAGGTAAATCAAATGGAACTTGAACAATCTTTTCTAGATAAGCTTCACCAGGCATTTCTTGTAAGCTCTCAAGTGCCTTTACGACAATGCCTTTTTCAAAAGCTAGCAAATAGATAGTCTTTGGAAAATCTGCGACTGCCTTTATAACACGGAACACATCTCTTACCTCTTCAGCAGGAAGTCGGTCAATATCATCGATGACTACAAGAATGCGAGAAGGCTGTTGTTGGAGGTCTCTTCGGATTGCATCACGAACTTGCCCTGCTTCTTTATCTTTGCCTAGTGATCTGAGAAACCAAGAGGTAACTTTCGCCATAATTTTTACTTTAGGTTCTGGAACTCTGGATATGCCTTCTGTGAGATCAGCTAGAAGCTTCACCACCCCTTTAAACCTCTCTTCTTTACCAAGCGAGATACGAAACTCTTTAAAGAACTGATTTAACAATTCTCCATGGCCTGAAAACCACCATGGATTGAATCTTACCACGATAGGTTTTTCATTTTTGGGTTTCTTGCTAATATAATGTAAAACAAAGTTGAGACAAGTAGTTTTCCCCGTGCCCCACAGTCCATATAAAGCGAATACCAAGCACTCTTCAGCCGATATTTTACAAATAGCGTCAGCTAAATTACTTGCAAAAGGCGCAAATTCTAAAAGATCTTCTTTTGGGTCCTCTAACGGTGTATCCGCTAAAATTGCTTCATTCATACTCACAATTCGCCCCTAAACGCCTTCCTCAACATAGTCTGTGAAAGGGCATTGATGGCTTCCAGTTGCTTTTCTATGGATGTGCGAAGTTTATCAACCTGTGCCATTTTTTCTTTGAGTTCAGCGGCGATGTGCTGTTGGACTGAGAGAGGGGGAATAGGAATAGAACCATCCCCTTTTTGCCCTCCTTCGTTTCACTTCAAAATCTCTGTCCACAGTCGATGTGCTATCTTTGCCTTTGTTTTGGTGTCACACCTTAGGGCCTTTCTGCCCATCTTTTCTCAATCTAATCGAGAATCGAAAACAGGTAGAAGCTCTTTTAGCCGCAATGAGAATACTCTTGCGAACGAGTTCTTCATATCCCA
>DTXE01000169.1 GCA_012962595.1 Syntrophaceae bacterium
ACGATCAAAACGAACCAAACGAGCTATTGCTGTCTTTTAGCAGTGATAAGTGACTATTGACTAATGACATTCACTGTAGTGCTTAGGCGTTGTATCATGTATTCTATTTTGTGGATGAGGGGAGGGAGTGATCTTAAGTTAATGGCTGATATGGGAATGCCATTAAATATCTTACACTGCTGTGCAACAAAGCCTGGTTCAACCTTATCCATCTTGTTGAATACCCTTACCATGGGTATGTTTTCCAAGCCAAGGTCTTCCAGGATTCTTTCACAAGATTTCATCTGATCTTCAAAGTAAGGATTACTAATATCGATAATATGCAAAAGGAGGTCGGCATCCCTCAGCTCCTCAAGGGTTGCAGCGAAGGCGTCTATCAAATCTCGAGGCAAATTTTTAATGAAACCTACAGTATCAGTGATAATGGCCTCTGCCTCCCTGGGAAATCTTAGTTTTCGACTGGTAGGATCCAATGTGGCAAAAAGTTTATCTTCAACCCTAACATGACTCTTGGTTAAGGCATTAAGTAAAGTGGACTTTCCCGCATTGGTATAACCTATAATGGAGATGATAGGAAGGCCCTTTTTACTCCTCCTTAAGCGCCTGTATCTCCTCTCGCGACTAATAGACTTAAGCTCTCTTTTAAGTCGATTGATTCTGTCGGTTGCCCTGCGTCTGTCAATTTCAAGCTTGGTCTCCCCGGGTCCTCTACCCCCAATACCCCCAGCCAATCTGGACATGGCGGTGCCTTTACCAACTAGCCTAGGCAGCATATATTTTAGCTGGGCCATTTCTACCTGAATTTTTCCCTCTCGAGTCTTGGCCCTCTGAGCGAAGATGTCTAAGATGAGCTGGGTACGGTCAATGACCCTTAGTTCTGTAAAGTCGGTAATAGATTTTACCTGTGAGGGATTCAAATCCTGGTCAAAGATGAGCAAATTGGTACCTAATTGGAGAGACCTGGTGGTTAGATCGGAAATCATTCCTTTTCCCATGAGATACTTG
>DTXE01000170.1 GCA_012962595.1 Syntrophaceae bacterium
GATTTAAATCCACTGTTTGCTAACCCTATCATTCAAGAACAGTATTATAATTATGGTTTTTCTGTCTCTATGCCCATACCTTCGCCAGACCCAACAAAGAGAACTGTACCTTTAGACATTTTCCCCTCATCGGTGATTGGTTCTTTAAAGGTTCAAAAGTATGTCTACTATTTCGGAGGGGGTAAGTCTGACGGCTCGGCTCACATGAGGAGTCTTCTGGGAGGTAAGGGTGCCAATCTGGCGGAGATGGTGAATTTAGGCATACCTGTTCCTGCCGGTTTCATTATTACCACAGAGGTATGCAAATTCTATGTTCGGGAAGGTTCATATCCCGAAGGACTTAAAGAGCAGGTTTTAGAAGCATTGACAAAAGTGGAAAAGGAGATGGGAGGTAAGTTTGGTGATAGCAAAAACCCTCTTTTGGTCTCTGTAAGATCTGGGGCCAGGGTATCCATGCCGGGTATGATGGATACCGTCCTCAATATAGGGTTAAATGATACCACCATTAAGGGTCTCATCAGGCAAACTCAAAATGAGAGATTTGCCTACGACTGCTATCGACGATTTGTCTCTATGTATGGAGATGTAGTCTTGGGCCTAAAACCCAAGGAAAGGGAGGAGGACCCATTTGAGGTAATCATAGAGGAAAAAAAGAAGGAACGAAGAGTCAAATTGGACATTGAACTTGATGCTGAGGATCTAAGGGAGCTAGTTTACGCATTTAAGGCAGAGATAAAGAAACGACTGGGCATCGATTTTCCAGAGGACCCTATGGAACAACTATGGGGTGCAATCGGGGCAGTTTTTAAGTCGTGGAATGTACCTAGGGCTGTGGCCTATAGAGAAATCCACGGTATCCCCAATGACTGGGGGACGGCTGTTAATGTCCAGTCTATGGTCTTTGGAAATATGGGAGAGGATAGTGCCACTGGTGTGGCCTTTACCAGAAATCCTTCTACAGGTGAGAAGAAATACTACGGCGAATACCTCCCTAATGCCCAAGGAGAGGATGTGGTAGCAGGTATCAGGAATCCACAGCCACTTAACATAGAGACAAAGACCAATCCTGATACAATTTCGCTGGAAGAAAGGATGCCCCACATATATAGAGAACTGGTAAACATTTTTGAGACCTTGGAACGACATTACAAAGAGATGCAGGATGTAGAATTCACAATCCAGAGAGGAAAGCTATGGATGCTTCAGACCAGGACAGGCAAACGAACAGCCCAGGCATCTGTAAGGATTGCAGTAGATATGGTCCGTGAGGGTCTGATAGATAAAGAAGAGGCCATCTTAAGAGTTGAACCAGATCAACTAAATCAATTGCTCCATCCCACATTCGACCCTCAGGCCAAAAAGAAGGTAATAGCAAAAGGACTTCCCGCCTCACCAGGTGCAGCGACAGGAAAAGTAGTTTTCAGTCCACATGACGCAGAGGCTTACGCCAAACAGAAGGAGAGGGTAATTCTGGTAAGGATTGAGACCTCGCCCGATGATATTAGAGGTATGAATGCCGCCCAGGGCATACTCACCTCCAGGGGTGGGATGACGTCCCATGCTGCAGTAGTGGCTAGAGGTATGGGGAAGCCCTGTGTTGCTGGGTGTCAGGCCATTCATGTGGACTATGGTAAAGAGCAATTTGAGGTTGAAGGGGTAACCGTTAAAAAGGATGACTTTATCTCCATCGATGGTGCCGCTGGCGAAGTAATTTTAGGAGAGGTTCCTACTATCGAGGCCACGGTTACTGGAGATGTAGAAATGCTTCTCAACTGGGCAAGGGAGATCGCTCGTCTTAAGGTGCGGACCAATGCAGATACTCCCCATGATGCCAAGATTGCCAGGAACTTTGGGGCCGATGGCATAGGCCTGTGTCGAACAGAGCATATGTTTTTTGAAGGAGAGAGAATTAATGCCATGAGGGAAATGATAGTAGCTAAAGATAAGAAAGGAAGGGAAAAGGCACTCTCCAAGATCTTGCCCATGCAAAAGGAGGACTTCAGAGGGATCTTTCGGGTCATGGATGGTCTGCCAGTAACCATTAGAACCCTTGATCCACCACTACATGAATTTTTGCCTCACACCAGGAAGGAGATCGGTGAGTTGGCAAAGACCATGAGGATCTCCCGTAAGAAATTACAGACCATTGTAAATGAACTCCACGAGGCCAATCCTATGCTGGGTCACAGAGGCTGCAGGTTAGGGATTGCCTACCCTGAAATTACTGAGATGCAGACCAGGGCTATCTTTGAAGCGGCATGTGAGGTAACCAAGGAGGGGAAGAAGGTCATACCTGAGGTGATGATACCCCTTGTGGGGCATATCAGGGAGTTTCAGGCCCAGAAGGATGTGGTTGTTAAGATCGCCAAGCAAATTATGGATGAACATGGAATCCATTTGGATTTTCATGTAGGTACTATGATCGAAATTCCTAGAGCTGCCTTTACCGCTGATGAAATCGCCAGGGAGGCAGAATTTTTTTCCTTTGGGACGAATGATCTGACCCAGATGGTCTTCGGAATCAGCAGGGATGATGCTGAGAGGTTTTTGACCCGCTATGTGGAAATGGGTATAATCGATGAGGATCCCTTTATACATATAGATGAGGCCGGTGTAGGGCAATGTGTAAGAATAGCTGTGGAAAAAGGTAGGAAGTCAAGGCCAGATCTTAAGCTGGGCATCTGTGGAGAACATGGTGGTGATCCTGCCTCGATTGACTTTTGCCACAGGGTGGGCTTGGATTATGTAAGCTGCTCACCATACCGGGTACCTATTGCCAGGCTAGCAGCAGCCCATGCAGTACTTAAGCAAAAACATAAAGAACGTTTTGTAGATGTTTAATGTGTATACTATGCATCCAAACTAAGTACATTAAGGAGGGGGTTTATCTCAAAGAGCCAGGCCTTTTTCTGGTCTGGTAAGCATTAAGGATGCTTGCTGCAGCCTCCTCAATAGCCTTGTTAGATACATCCATGACCCGCCAGCTGGGATTTTGTTTGTAAACCGCCTTACACCATTCAATTTCGTCGGCTACCTTGATAGGGTCCGCATATTTGGCATAAGGAGCAAGTCCTAATTGCTCAAGCCTTGCCTCCCTGACCTTCACAAGATTCTCCACATTGACGATGAGGCCGAATATCTTGCGCTGATCGAATTGAAACAGTTCTTCAGGTGGCGTCATATCGGGATGAAGAGGAACATTAGCAACCTTCCACCCCTGCTGGGCAAGATAGGTCGACAGAGGCGTTTTACCAGTTCGGGAAAGCCCCACAAGAATCAGGTCCGCAAATCTTAGACCTTGAGGCTCCCTTCCGTCATCATGTTTGACTGCAAAGTTAATGGCCTCCATCCTTCGGTAGTACTCCTCATCCAAGGTATGCTGTCGACCGGGGATCTCCATGGGCTCTTGCTCCAAGAACATGGAGAGCTGTGCGATAAAATTACCAATGACGTCAATGGCCTTAATTCCCCTGTGGCCAGCCTCTTTTACCAGAAAATCCCGCAAGTGTGGCTCTACCACACTAAAGGCTATAAGTGCCTCATCTTCCGCAGCCTTCCTCGTAATACGCCCGATATCTTGCTTGTCTCTGATCTGGAAAAACATCTTGACCTTAACCTTTTCCTGGTTAAACTGTGCAAGAGATGCCCGGCTAATTTTGGTGATGGTCTCCCCTGTACCTTCTCCAACTAAGTAGATGGTTTTGATTTTACGAGGAGGCCTTTTTGTTATACCCCTTTTTCCTTTCATGTGAAAATAGCTCCTCTAATTTTGGAGGCAGGAGGATTTCTTTTTAAATTCCAAATC
>DTXE01000171.1 GCA_012962595.1 Syntrophaceae bacterium
CCTCATCACCCCTATAGCCATGGAAGAGGGTCTAAGGTTTGCTATAAGAGAGGGTGGAAAGACCGTGGGAGCAGGGGTTGTTACCAAGGTTATAGAGTAAACTCCATTAGAAGAATTTATTCTAACGGGGTAAGGGTTTATCCTAAATGCGAATTACCATAACATTGGCATGCACAGGGTGTAAAAGAAGGAATTACACCACTACAAAGAATAAAAGAACAACACCAGATAGATTAGGGTTAAAAAAATATTGTAAATTTTGTCGGAGTCACACTATTCATAAAGAGGTTAAGTAGTTCCCAATTGGTAATCCTAGGTAGAGGACTTGCAGGCCAGTAGCTCTAACGGCTAGAGCACCGGACTCCAAATCCGGGGGATGGGGGTTCGAATCCCTCCTGGCCTGCCATTTTATTGATTTTTAGATATTGGGGTGTTTGGTTGTCAAAAAAGGGGAAGTTGATAGAGATTCACAAAAGGCCCATACGTAAGGGGTCTGGGGGGATAACAGAAAAGATTCATACCCCCTATACCTCAAAGATAAATTTTAAGTTCCTAAATAAGGCCAGGCAATTTCTTCGAGAAGTCAGAACCGAGCTTAAAAAAGTGAATTGGCCTTCGAGAAAAGAGACCATTGCCTCAACCTCAGTAGTGATTATTCTGGTGCTTTTAGTTGCCATTTTTCTAGGCCTGATAGACCTGGGACTGTCAAAATTGGTAAGCCGAGTTATGCAATGAGTACCTTGTTTCAAGAGGTATATCGTGGCATTTAGATGGTACATTGTCCATACATATTCAGGCTTTGAGCACCGAGTGAAGGTTGCCTTAGAGGAGAGAATTAGATCTTTAGGTAAAGAGAAATTTTTCTCTGAAATATTGGTTCCTACGGAGAAGGTGGTGGAATTGATAAAAGGCGAGCGGAAGACCTCTGCAAGGAAATTCTATCCAGGTTATATCCTCATTAGGATGGAAATGAATGATGAGACCTGGCATCTGGTGAAAAGTACCCCTAAGGTAACTGGCTTTGTGGGTAGGGCCCATAAACCCACACCAATTTCAGATGAAGAGGCCCAAAGAATTATAGATCAGATGATCGCCGGTGCCTTAAAACCCAAACCTAAATTTCAATTTGAGAGAGGAGATGAGGTTAAGGTTATAGATGGTCCTTTCACAAATTTCCATGGTACAGTGGATGAGGTGAACATTGATAAGGGTAAGGTTAGGGTGTTGATCAGTATTTTCGGAAGATCCACACCGGTAGAATTGGAATTTGTCCAAGTTTCTAAAATGTAAAAATGGAGCTTTAGGTTATGGCCAAAAAGATTAAAGTGGTGATTAAACTCCAGGTCCCAGCTGGTCAGGCCAATCCTTCACCTCCTATTGGTCCTGCCTTAGGCCAGCATGGCGTAAATATCATGGAATTTTGTAGAGCCTTCAATGAGAAGACTAAAGGTGAGGAGGGAACCATAATTCCTGTGGTCATAACGGTCTATCAGGATAGATCATTTACATTTGTTACTAAGACCCCCCCTGCCTCTATTTTACTTAAAAAGGCGGCACAGATAGTTAAAGGCTCCAGTGACCCTGGGAAAGAGAAGGTTGGAAGGGTTACCCGGAAGCAGATTGAAGAGATTGCTCAACTGAAATTCCCCGATTTAAACGCAGCTGACTTGAGTGGAGCCATCAAGATAATTGAGGGTACCGCAAAAAGCATGGGAATTGAGATAATATAGCATGCCTAAGCACGGAAAGAAATATAGATTGATAAAAGAAAGGATAGATACCCATAAAAAATATACTTTTGAGGAGGGCATCAAACTGGCCATAGATAATTCTTTCGCCAAATTTGATGAAACTATAGACTTAGCCATTCGCCTAGGGGTGGACCCCAAGCATGCGGACCAAATAGTCAGAGGTGCCGTAGTGCTTCCCCATGGAACAGGCAGGCCGGTGAAGGTTTTGGTCTTTGCCAAAGGTGAGAAAGAAAAGGAGGCATTGGAGGCAGGTGCAGATTATGTAGGCTCTGATGATCTCATTGAGCGGATAAAAGAAGGCTGGCTCGATTTTGATAAAGCCATTGCTACTCCAGATATGATGGGAGCTGTGGGCAAGATTGGAAAGATATTAGGTCCCCGTGGACTTATGCCTAATGTGAAGTTGGGTACAGTCACATTCGATGTGGCTAAGGCCGTTAAGGAATTTAAGGCGGGCAAAGTGGAATTTAGGGTAGACAAATCAGGTGTGGTACATGTTCCCTTGGGTAAGGTCTCCTTTGGCCTAGAAAAGCTGTTACAGAATATGTCAGTACTCTTAGAGCTCATTTTAAAATTAAGACCGGCGAGTAGTAAAGGAACATATTTGAAGGGTATTGCCATATCTACCACCATGGGTCCTGGGATTAAGATAGACCCCATGAATGTCAAGGAGATGCTGAGGTAACGGGAGATACATTGAATCGAAGGCAGAAGGAAGAGATAGTATCAGACCTCCGTCAGCGATTCGGAGGGGCTAAGACCATGATCCTCACCGATTTTAGAGGACTAAATGTGGAGGCTATGACTAAGCTCAGGTCTGAACTAAGAAAGGCCTCCATTGACTATAAAGTGGTTAAAAATACCTTAATAAGGTTAGCCTCCAAAGATACCACTATGGAATTACTTAAGGATCATTTTGAGGGAAATTGTGCCATCGCCTTATGTTATAGTGATCCCGTATTACCTGCAAAAATATTTACAGAATTTTCCAAAGAATATCCTGGTCTAAAGATTAAAGCAGGTATACTAGGTGATAGGGTGTTAAGTCTAGAGGAGATCATAGAACTTTCCAAGCTTCCAGGCCGTGAGGTTTTACTTGCTAGGCTGATGGGGTGCCTGGCCTCCGTTCCCGCTGTCTTTGTGCAGACTTTAAATGGGATAGTGGCACATTTTTTAGGTGTACTTGAAGCCGTTAAAGAAAAGAAGGATTCTAAACGAGGAGGGGTTTGAAATGGCCAAAGAAATCACCAGAGAAGATGTGATTGAGTTCATATCCAACATGACCGTGTTAGAACTATCTCAACTGATCAAGGATTTAGAGGAGAGGTTTGGGGTAACTGCCATGGCGCCCACCCCCACACAAGCCTCTATACCTGGTGCAGCACCGGCTGAGGCACCCAAAGAGGAGAAAACGGAGTTTGAAGTTGTTCTCACCTCTTCCGGGGATAAGAAGATACAGGTTATTAAGGTTGTTCGAGCCTTAACGGGATTGGGTCTCAAAGAGGCAAAAGAGGCAGTGGAAAATTTACCTAGCACTATTAAAACAGGGGTATCTGAGGCCGAGGCCCAGGATATTAAGAAACAACTAGAGGAGGCAGGTGCCACAGTAGAAGTCAAATAAGTCTTTCGGAGGAGAAATTATGCTGTTAGGCCCTCGAATGAGAAAAGATTTTAGTAAACTTGAGAGGATTATAGACATTCCAAACCTTATGGAGATGCAGAAGGAATCTTACGCCCGGTTTCTCCAGAAAGATGTCAATCCCCATGAAAGGGAAAATGTGGGCTTACAGGCTGCCTTTAAAAGCACTTTTCCTATTAGGGATTTCACAGGAACCTCCTCTCTGGAATTTGTGAAATACACCATTGGTGAACCAAAGTATGAAGCAAAAGAATGTCTTCAAAGAGGAATGACCTATGAAGCCCCTCTTAAGATTACTGTCCAGCTTGTGGTTTATGACATTGACAAAGATACTGGTGGTAAGAGTATACGCGACGTAAAGGAACAGGAGATATATTTTGGTACCATCCCACTGATGACAGAAAGGGGAACATTTATCATCAATGGAACGGAGAGGGTGGTAGTAAGTCAGCTTCACAGGTCACCGGGTATCTTTTTTGACCATGATGAGGGTAAAAATGCCAGTGGCAAATTGCTCTATTCCGCAAGAATCATTCCCCTGAGAGGATCCTGGATTGACTTAGAATTTGATGCCAAGGATATCCTCTACGCTCGCATCGACAGACGCAGGAAATTCCCAGTTACTTTATTGCTCAGGGCTTTAGGTCTATCTACTGAAGAACTATTAAGCTACTTCTATAAGACGGAGTGGATTGTTATTGAAGATCATGGGATATATAGGAAACTAGACCCTGACATTCTAAGGGATATCAGGGCTACAGAGGATATGCTGGATCCAAACACAAGGAAGGTTCTTATCAAGAAAAATCAAAAGATAACCGAGACCTTAATAAAAAGATTGAAAGATGCGGGAGTTGAATACTTCCCTTTAGATATGAAGAGTATAGAGGGGAGGATTTTTGCACATGATGTGGCGGATCCAAACACTGGCGAGATATTCATTAGATGCAATGAGGAGTTAACCCAGGATAAATTTGATGAAATTGTAAAGAAGAACATCAAGCAGGTTCCCTTGATCTTTGCAGATGGCCATAACGTCAGTACCTCCTTGAGGGATACCCTTGTTATAGATAAGGTTACAAATACTCACGATGCCATCTTGGAGATATATAGAAGACTCCGTCCCACAAGTCCCCCCACTTTAGAGATAGCTACCGATTTCTTGAACAACCTGTTCTTTAATCCGGAACATTATGACCTTTCGAAGGTTGGCCGATTAAAGCTAAACTTGAGATTGGGAATGAAAGCCCCCCTTACCCAGCAGACTCTCACTAAGGAGGATCTTCTAATGGCTGTCAAAAGGCTCATTGAGCTTAAAGATAGGCAAGAGCCAGTAGATGATATTGATCACCTGGGTAACCGGAGGGTGAGGGCCGTGGGGGAGCTTTTAGAGAACCAATATCGTATCGGCCTGGTCAGGATGGAGCGAGCTGTTAAGGAACGGATGATTTTACAGGAGATAGAGACATTGATGCCCCATGATCTTGTCAATCCTAAACCGGTCTCTGCAGTGGTAAAGGAATTTTTTGGTACCAGCCAGCTATCACAGTTTATGGATCAAACAAACCCCCTATCTGAGGTTACCCATAAACGGCGTTTGAGCGCCCTTGGCCCAGGTGGCTTAACTAGGGAAAGGGCAGGTTTCGAGGTTAGGGATGTCCATCCTACCCATTATGGTCGAATATGTCCTATCGAGACCCCTGAGGGTCCTAATATAGGCCTTATCGTCTCTCTAAGCACCTACGCTAGGGTCAATGAATTTGGTTTTATTGAAACACCCTATAGAGAGGTTAAAAATGGCCAAGTTACCAAGGATGTGAGATTTCTCAGTGCCTTGGATGAGGGTAATTATCCTATTGCACAAGCCAATGCCCCCATTACCGAAAAGGGAAAGTTCGTCAAGGATCTGGTGTCAGCCCGTGTGGCTGGCGAATTTGTAATGGTAAGATCAGAAGAGGTAAGGTTCATGGATGTCTCACCTAACCAATTGGTAAGTGTAGCTGCCTCTCTCATTCCTTTCTTAGAGCATGATGATGCCAACCGTGCCCTTATGGGTTCCAATATGCAACGTCAAGCAGTACCACTTCTGCGGACAGAGGCCCCTTTAATTGGTACAGGAATGGAAGAGGTTGTGGCTAGAGATTCTGGTGTCACAGTTGTTGCTAGGGAAGATGGGTATGTGGAGGATGTGGATGCATCAAGGATTGTAATCAGATATGACGGGAAGAAGGAGAAATTTGGCACAGGTTGCGAGATTTGCAAATTGATTAAGTATCAGAGAACTAATCAAAATACCTGTTTTAGTCAAAAGCCCATTGTGAAAAAGGGAGATACTATTAAAAGAGGTCAAATTATTGCAGACGGTCCTGCCACTGACGGGGGAGAATTGGCCTTGGGTAGGAATGTAATGGTGGCATTTATGCCCTGGGGTGGCTATAACTTCGAAGACTCTATACTGATTAGTGAGCGGCTTGTAAAGGAGGATATTTACACCTCCATCCATATTGAGGAGTTTGAGACCACAGCTAGGGATACCAAATTGGGCAAGGAGGAGATTACTAGAGACATCCCTAATGTGGCTGAGGAGGCACTAAAGGATCTAGATGAAAGCGGTATCATACGCATTGGTGCTGAGGTCAAACCAGATGATATCCTGGTGGGTAAGGTTACACCCAAAGGGGAAACTATGCTCTCACCGGAAGAGAGACTTCTGCGTGCCATCTTTGGAGAAAAGGCCGCAGATGTAAAGGACACATCTTTAAGGGTACCACCAGGGATAGAGGGTATTGTGATCGATGCCAAGGTATTTTCTCGAGGGGGGGTAGACAAGGACAATCGGTCCAGGTCTATAGAGGGTGAAGAAATTGCTAAGTTGATCAAGGATCAGAATGACGAAATCAAGGTATTAAAGAAGGGCCTTAAAGAAGAATTGGAGAAATTATTAGTTGGTAAGGTATGTGCTACTGGCTTAACAGATGAGAAATCTGGCAGAAGGCTATTAAAGAAGGGCGAAGTTATTACTCAAGATGTCATTTCAAAAATTCCACATGATAAATGGAAAAAGATATCCTTGATTGGCCAGGAGAAGGTTAAGCAGGATA
>DTXE01000172.1 GCA_012962595.1 Syntrophaceae bacterium
CAGGCTGTTGAAAAAAGACTTAAATGTAGGTGTATTTTTAGACTTATTATGTTATACTTATCCCACTGAAAATACATAGAAACAGTGAGGATATGAGCGATGAGAAGCCCGGATCATCAACAGCAAAAACTCTTCTTTTATTTCTCGCTCGAATCTCGTGTGCCTCAAGACCATCCATTACGTCCGATCAAAAAGATGGTTGATGAGGCCCTCAAGGCATTGGATTGTGAATTTAGCAAATTGTACTCTCCCATCGGCAGACCATCGATCCCGCCCGAGAGGCTTCTTAAAGCCCTCTTGCTCCAAATTCTCTATTCCATTCGAAGCGAACGGGCACTGATTGAGCATCTCGATTTCAATATACTGTTTCGATGGTTTGTCGGGTTGCCGCTTGATGAGGCAGTCTGGAATCACTCCACTTTTTCAAAAAACCGAGACCGGTTGATAGACTCAGCAATCGCCCTTTCATTTCTTGATCAAGTCGTGCGCCAAGCCGAGGAGGCGGGCCTGCTGTCCAAAGAGCATTTCACGGTGGACGGCACATTGCTTGAAGCTTGGGCATCTCTGAAAAGTTTCAGACCCAAGGATGATCCTCCGCCATCAGTAAATAATGCTGTTTCTGGTACAACTGGGCGCAATCCAGAGGTGGACTTTCACGGCGAAAAACGATCGAACAAAACCCACATTTCCAAGACTGATCCTGAGGCCCTACTAGCCAAAAAGGGCAAGGGCAAAGAAGCAAAGCTTTGTTTCACCGGGCATGTGTTGATGGAGAATCGATCCGGGCTTGTAGTTAACGCTACTGTGAGCCCTGCCACCGGGAGCTGCGAATGGCAGACAGCCCTCGAGATGCTTGACAACGCACACTTAAGGAAACCGAGGGTTACGATTGGAGCTGACAAAGGCTATGACTGCAGAGCCTTTGTCGAAGGATGTCGAAAACGTGGAGTTACTCCTCATGTAGCTCAGAGAGCAAAAGGTTCAGCCATTGACGGACGCATCACACGCCACGAAGGATATTATGTGAGTCAACGGACTCGAAAAAGGGTAGAAGAGATTTTCGGGTGGTTGAAGACAGTGGGGACTCTTCGCAAACTGCGTTACCGTGGCCTTTTACGGGTTGAATGGATTTTCACCTTCGCGGCGGCGGCTTACAACCTCATTCGAATGAGAAATCTTGTCTTCACATAGAGAAATGGGTGAGGTAGTGGGTAAACAGAGGTGGATAGCTA
>DTXE01000173.1 GCA_012962595.1 Syntrophaceae bacterium
AATAGTAGCCAAAATTCTTTTGAGATTTTTCTTTCGGATGCCTTCAGTTATTGCTTGGTAATCCATAGGGCATTGGAAGATATTAGCCTCCCTGCCTATATTGCATTTTCACATGAAACTCCACATTTTGGTAGCATTGACCATTCCCTTTGCAATATAATAGGAATTGATATGCACCGGAAAGAAATCAAAGACTTCTATTTCTACAAGGCCAAGAGGGAGCATTACCTGGCGCGGTCTGTCTACAAGCTGAAAGAAATAGATGAAAAATACCATCTTCTGAAAAAAAATGATGTGGTACTCGATCTGGGATGTCATCCAGGCTCATGGCTTCAATATTGCTCCAAAATCATTGGGCCTAAAGGCATGATTTTGGGTATAGATGTGAAGGAATTAGGCTATAAACCTGGGGACAATGTCAGGTTCCTCAAGGCAGACATTCTCAATCTTAACATAAGGACCATAAAAAGTATGGTTAATAAACACTTTGATGTAGTTTTGAGTGATATGGCACCTTTTACTACAGGGGTTAAGTCTATAGATCACCAGCGGTCTATGAACCTTGCCAGGAGGTCCTTAGAAATCGCCAATCAGGTCCTAAGAAAGGCTGGGAATTTTCTGTGCAAGATGTTAGAGGGGGAGGAATCCCCTGCCTTCCTTAAGGAGATTAAGGAGAGGTTTGGATTCATAAAGGTCTATAAACCCAAAGGCTCCAGAAAGGAGAGTCGGGAAATATATGTGATAGGATTAGGAAAGAGGTGAGTTTTTTCTTGACAATACAGGAACAATGCCATATTAAGCACAAAAAGGATGAGGGAGGAAAAATAATGGTTAAGGAGAGGAAATTTGGCAAACGAGGGTTGGGTCTAACAATGGTGCCTTGGTTGATGCTAGTTTTGCTAGTTAGCACAGGCACGGCCTATGCGGCGGAAGAGCAGACTGCGGGCATAAGCCCCATGGCATTTTTCTTTATATTCTTGATTGTGTGCCTAATTATAGGCATCTTTGCCGTGCTGGCAGGGGTAGGGGGAGGTGTGATATTTACACCGCTGATGATGGGGTTTACCCCTATAGATTCGTTTATTATCAGAGCTACAGGTCTATTTGTGGCCATGGCTGGTGCACTGGTGGCTGCAAGACCATTTTTAAGAAAGGGGATTGCCAACATCAGGATGTTATTCTATGGGGCAGTGCCCTATGCAGTATGTGCCATTATTGGTGCACTTCTGGCAGGATACATAAAGGCTGTTATGGGTATGAAGGGTGAGGCCTTTATCAGAGGGGCATTAGGCCTAATAGTGATTGGTATAGGATTGCTGTTTGTATTTGCTGGTAAAAGGGCAGAGTACCCCGAGGTTAAGGAGGTTGATGGCTTCAGTGAAAGGTTGGGTCTGGCCATGGGCTACTGGGAAGATTCATTAGGGAAAGTAGTAGACTATAAGGTTAAGAGGGCACATATTGGAGGTTTACTGTTCTGCGGTGTGGGCCTGGTCTCAGGACTCTTTGGCCTAGGTGCAGGATGGGCCATGGTACCTGTATTTAACCTGGTAATGCTGGCACCTCTTAAGGTTGCGGCCACATGCAGTAAGGTAATGATTGGCATAGGTGACACAGGGGCCATTTGGCCTTACATCATGGGGGGAGGAATCCTTCCCCTATTTGCGGTGCCTTGCATGATCGGTTTAATTGTAGGGACACTTATAGGGGCTAAGATCATGCTTATAGTGAAGGCAGGGTTCATCAGGTATCTAGTGATAATAATCATGTTTGGTGCAGGGATTAGATTGATAATGAAGGCCATAGAGATGTGGCCTAAGTAGGAGGTGATGGCTATGGAGAAGAAGGGACCAAAACCACCGCCGGCAGGGGTTGTTTATGGTGATTTTGCTTACTGGATAACCATTATTGGGATGGTGATTGGAATCCTCGGCATGGTGATGTATCTAGCAGGGGCGAAATCATTTTCTGATCCTACCTCTCTGATATCACACCTTTGGGCAGGCCATGATCTCCATACCATCTGGGAGGAATCTGCAGGTGAAGTGGTTCATGGACATTGGTATCTTGGCAAGCTCTCCTATAGTGATGCCTTAGCCATGCTGGGTATTGCAATCTGTTGCCTTGCAGCAATATTTGGGACATGGGGAGCGGCCTTCACCATGCTCCGCGGCAAGGAAAAGCAATACCTGTATGTGCTATTCTCACTGACATGTGCAGTATTACTAACCCTATGCGCCTTAGGAGTAATCTCCCTGAAGCATTAGTACTTCCTCAGCCATACTTTCATGTGAAGGGACATCCTCCCATCTTTTAACCGAGAACTTACCATGAAGATCCTGGTTCCGGTGGATGGCTCTGGGTATTCTATGAAGGCGGTGGAGACGGCCATCGAGATGGCCAAGGCAGGACCTTCAGAGGTAATGCTACTATCTGTAATTTTGAATACCAGTGCCCTAGAATGGGGGCCTCCCGTATCAGATAAGTTAAGGACACTATGTGAAGATGCCTTATCAAAGGCTAAAACCCTTATGCAGGAGAAGGGGATTACTCCCCATACCATGCTGTCTACAGGGATATCTCCAGCGGATGGAATTATAAGGACTGCCAAGGAAGGGAATTTTGATATGATAGTCATAGGAAGCCGGGGTCTTACCGGCCTTAAAAAATTCCTCCTGGGAGGGACTGCAAGTAAGGTAGTAACCTATGCCCCTTGCTCGGTCTTAGTAGTTAAGATACCGGAAGCAGAGTCTTAACCTTCATCTAGCTATCTTTGACACTTCGGGCAAAAAAAGGAGGTTCGGTTTCCTATGCTTATGCTTTCAAGGTGTTTACTACATTTTGGGCATACACCATCCCCATAGCGATGAGGAATAATGAACTTATGGGAAAGTCTCCCTACCTGAGCATTGAACCTATTGGCTTCTTTTAAGACCTGCTTAATCTCCATATACAGCCGTTCCATTTCTCTTTTACCTAAATCCCTTGCCTTCCGATAAGGTAGGATTCCCGCCTG
>DTXE01000174.1 GCA_012962595.1 Syntrophaceae bacterium
CATCCGTTCCGCACCCTTCCTGATGGTTAGCAAATAACCTCTACCTTTCTCATCCAATCTATCTGCATAATCCTCTAACACAAATTGGCTGAAAGAGGCAATTCCCCTTAATGGCTCCTTCAGATCGTGGGAGACTATAAAGGTGAAATCCTCCAACTCTTTGGTTTTCATCTCCAAGGCTTGAACCCGATCCTTTAGATTTTCTTCTAATCTCCTGCGCTTAGCAATCTCTTCCCTCAATTTTTCATTCACTTCTGCCATTTCCGCTGTACGTTTCCTTACTCGTTTTTCCAAATTTTCTTTTGCTTCCTGTAATTCTATACGCAACCGTGTCTCTTCAATGATTACTTTTCCTTCTGCAGTAATATATTTAACATTTCCCTCCTCATCCATCACAGGCTGGCAGTTAAAGACGATGGGAATAGGAGTGCCATTAGCTCTCCTAAAAGTACACTCTACTCTGCTTGACAAACCAGCCTTTGCTTTTCGAAGGCTTTCAACAATTTTTACCCGTTCTGTTTCAGAGTGTGACCACCACTTAGTATCAGGAAAGTATTTCCCATATACCTCATCTTTAGTAAGTCCTCCTGCTTCAAGCGGGGACTTGTTACAGAAAATCAATGTGCCATTTGGATCTAACCTCCCAACAAATGTATCAAATGTATCTATCCATTCTTTGAATTCCTCCAGCTCATGCTTGAGCTGGTTTTCTAATGCCTCTAATTCAGTAATCCGTTGGCGCAGTTCCACCAATTCATTTATAAGTTGATCCTTTTTCTTATCTTCATCTTGTCGAGTGGCAATCATAATTGTAACTTATTTTCAGTATTTAAAATTTGAAATTCTAAGCTTCAAGTCTCAAATAAATCCCAGATGAACCCCATATACTCCACACTTCATATCCTATCACCCAGGTGACAAATGAAGCACATTGTCACATGTTGCATACAATTGTCAAGAATGGCAATTTCCAGGTAGCTTAAATTCTCCTATTTGATAGATTGACCCAACAGGCCATGGATGTTCTTAATTAGCTCATCCATGTCAAAGGGCTTGTACATCATTAGATCTGCCTGACTAAAATCCATGAAAGTGGTCTCTCTTTCTGGATCATTATCTAACCTACAAGCAGTTAACAAAAGTACAGCTATATTTTTGGATAGCTTATCACCTTTTATATCCTCTTTAATAAATCGAGAGACTCTATAGCCATTCTCTATGACATCCAATACCACCAGATGTGGCTCTTCTGCCCTCACTACACCCAATGCCTCATATCCGTCATAGGCGGTTAATACTTCAAAGCCTTTTTGTTCCAGGCTAAATTTTATGGTTTCTACCACGTCAGGCTCATCATCGACTACCAAAACCCTTTTCTTTAACATAGTTATCCACCTATCGGGTGGTAGTTAGGAGTTTATGGTTCTATATCAAGCCCAAATGCCAAAATCTTTGTTTTGTCATTTGGACTTTGGGCCTTTACCCCGCTTAAGTAGCTCC
>DTXE01000175.1 GCA_012962595.1 Syntrophaceae bacterium
ATTTGGAAAAGGTTGTTTTGGTCAACAAAAGGGCTGTGGAGATAGAACCCAGGTATGCCAGAGGTTATGCAAATTTGGGGTTTGCCTACCTAGAGTTAAGAAAGACGGAGGAGGCTATAGATGCACTCCAAAAGGCCCTCGAGCTTAATCCAAGAATTATTCAAGCCTGGAATAATCTGGCCAACGCCTATCTTCAAAAGGGAGATATAGAAAAGGGCATTGAAACGGGTAAAAGACTCCTTGAAATAGCCCCAGATTTTGGCCTCGGTCATAATAATCTAGCCTATGCCTACTACTTAAAAGGAGACTTTGAAAAGGCGGTTGAGCACTGTGACAGGGCTATAGCGCTGGGGTTTAAGCCTCATCCTGGATTGTTAAAGGTCTTAGAGCCTCACCGTAAATAGTATGGTTTTTCCAGAGTTATTTGAAGAATACAAGGTATTGGTTAGGAAGGCAGACAATGCCTTTAAGATGATGAGACAAGACTATGGTAGTTGTATTCCTTGTAGGATTCACTGTTACGATTGTTGCTACGCCATTTTCGGATTGTTTCTCATCGAAGCGGTGTATATAAATTACCATTTTCACAGTTTAAAGGGAAGAGAAAGAAGAGAGGCTATTATACAGGCAGAGAAGATGGAGACCGAGTTATTGAGGGTTAAGGATAGGATTTCCATATTTGATGACGATCCAAAAACGAAGATATATGGAGTGGGAAAGCACAGAGTAAGGTGTCCTTTATTGAACGACCAGAAAGAATGTATCCTTTATGACCATCGACCCATTGCTTGTAGACTATATGGCATTCCTATTTCTATAAATGGAAAGGCTTCTGTTTGTGGGAAAACTGAATTTAGAAAAGGGGTGGCCTATCCTACGTTTAATCTCGATACAGTCTATAAAGAGCTGTACCGGCTCTCCAAAGAACTTTTAGAACAGGCCGGCTCTCCATATTTAGAAAAGGCGGCTCTATTGATCTCGGTTTCCAAGGCAATAAGGACGCCCCTAACCAATCTCATGGAGGAAAATTTTGAATGATCTCCTATCCAATTTTTTCTATAGACTCTCTGGCTATGAAGCCCACCGTCTTTTTCTGTAGTTTTTCATTTTCATATATAGTAATAGCATGGTGATCATTTCTAAGTTTTTTCAGTTCTTCTTTCGTTTCAGCCACGCTTATCATGCCTAGTGCCCATGCGGCATGTCCCCGAATTGATGGCTCAGGATCATTAAGGAATGAGATAAGATGAGGAATAGTTTTTCTAACCAGATCTGGCCTTGTTTTTCCTATCCTTCCCACAGCCCAGAGGACACCCATACGGGATGTATCATCCTCTAAAAATGAGAGCAATGGAGGGGTAAATCCTCCAAACATATCCGGTCTAATACTTATTATTTCTCCGATAGCCTCTAGGGCACCCCAGCTTGATGCTGCGGAGTCAGTACAAGAGTATAACAGACGCCGGATTAAATCGCTAATACTCCTGGGTCTTATATCCGCAATTTCCCCGGCCACCTTACCAAGCATTTCCACAGCCTGCCAACGCATCTGTTCATCTGCGGAGTAGAGTAAACGATGCAAGACCATGATAACCCGTGTATCCTGTTTAGCCATGTCTATCAACTCTTGCAACCTGTTTTCCTCTACTAATTTCTGGACCTCCCTTTTAGAAAAGGATTTCCACCGCTTAACTTGGGGAGGCGGAATGGGTGTCGCCTGGGCCAGCTTGGCCTCTACCCCTGGTTGAGTAACCTCCTGAATCTCTTCATGAAGCTTAACAAACAGGAGGACGCCCCATACACGTCTGCCTTCAAGGGAACCCCCTGGAATCACCTGGTGAGTTATATCATCGTAGCGTTCAATACGTGCATCCTGATAATCCTCTCCAGATGACAGTTGCCAGGCCAGATCCCAATCCCCGTTGCAGGCAAAGACCAGTGCTTCAACCATAGCCGCTCCTATATTGTGTCCCGTAACATCATAGGCATATATAGCTCCACATTTGCAGGAACCTAGCGGAAATTCACTCAGTTTCCTTGTTTTCAGCTCTCTTGGCCTATCGATCAGTGTTCCACAAAATGGACATCTGGGTGGCTCTGCTAGCCTGTTTAAGTTCATCTTTCCCCCTTTATGAACTGGTGGCCTGACCGTTAAAGCACTTTGGCAGGGATTTCAGATGGAAAGCCATCTATTGCATGGTAATCCTTTTTACAGGCATTGTTTTGACCTCAATTACCATCATCGCTGCCTTCATCCAATTGGACCGCGACCTGTCAGATGGCCGCAGTGCATAATGTTTTTCGAAGACAGCCTTTATCTCTTCGAAACAGTCCTCGCAGAACCATTTTCCCAACGTGAGGTCTAGCACCGCCGATTGCTTGTGGCATATGAAACAAGGTCTAATCAATATCTTTCTTCAAATTGGTGGTTAATATGTTGTTAGATTCTATTTATAGAGAAGCATAAGCCGTGCCAAGAGGTAAAGGTGAAACATTCATGACCTCCAGTCACAAACAAACATGAAAATGCAATACAGGCAGAGATTAAAATTCC
>DTXE01000176.1 GCA_012962595.1 Syntrophaceae bacterium
GGCTCAAGGGATGCAGAAAGGGCGGATATTTTGTTTGTATGCGATGTTACTGCTCGCACCGTGTTCGTAGTGATCCTCGTAAGAATTGTGATATCCTCTGTTTCCCTAGCAAGCTGTTTTTGCAGTGCAGCCACCCTCTCCACAAGCGTGTCACAGGCTATCCCCGTCCCATCAATGACGAACTCATTTAGAAACTCGCCGAATTTTGCGTAAAGCGCTGTTACTTTGTCATCCAGGAGTTCCAATGCTTTATCCAGCCAATCCTCTGGAATTTTGCTGTAAACGTAGTGCAGCTCCGAATCACACGGCGTACGCCCAGCAACTTTGCAATATCTCCCGTCCCGCAATTCCCGTTCCAAATCACTGAAAGGCGACACGCCCTTACAAAGCAGGACGGCTAAAATCTGTTTCCAGTCGTACGTTCTTGGTCTTCCCTTGGATTTGGAAGGCATTGGCATTCCTATTTCATCAATGACCTCCTCAGCAATCCCGAGCATCTCCGTGAATGACGGTTTAGCGTCCTGCAACTATCCCCTGAAAGGTCTGTAGGTCCTTAAACCCCACGGTCGCTCTTTTTCACTGCGCAAAGCGTTTCTTTCCTGAGAATGCGCCCTTTGCACCGCTTCGTCAAATGCGCAATCCCCCAATCTCGCAATTATTTCCTCCTCAGGAATGTTTACCCTAAATGGAACAGCAAAATCCCCTAGAATCATAATTGAGGGGATGTTTTGTCTGCATAAAGGAAATAACTGCCGCTCATTCACTATTCCAGTGTATAACCACGTGCATGCTTGCGCTTCGCTATAAGAGTATGATCCCTCTTTCTCAACGAACTTACGTTCCATAAAAGGGATATATTATCAATACAACTTCATACCTACGTTGGTATCCTGAATAAGTTGTTGTCTTCCCGTCTATTAATGGTGAGCCCCTGTCTTTTAGCTCTTATTATAATTTTTGGATGGTCTCAAAAAAATCAAAAAGGTAACTACTCACCCATGTGTCAATCCTATAGAACCGACTGAAGGAATAAATGGAGACCCTCTAAACGCATCGTGAATAGCATCGAGGACACGAA
>DTXE01000177.1 GCA_012962595.1 Syntrophaceae bacterium
CTAGCTAAGGTCTTATTTTGTCCTTTTTGTGGTAGAAGGTACAAAAGGGATTACTATATTTGCGAATACCAGGAATAAGAGGCATGGTGGGCAAATACTGGAGACAATGTCCAAGATCAAATCTTGCAGCGATTGAAAAGGAATGCTCACCTCGAAACTGCACTAACTCAAATCCCCAAAAGGCCATGACTAGAGGATATAAGCAGGGTTTGGAAGTTTAAAAAGGCAAGAAAAGGGACGGTTCTATTTTTTTCGGTATCCTCCCCTGTTTTACCGATCAGATGATTAAGACCTTTATTCCATAAAAAGTCTCTATCCATAACCTTACGGATGACTTCCCTGCCCTTTTTGATAATCTTAGGCTGTATGGGTATAATTCCAGAAGATGGGTTTTAGATGCTGTTCGGTAGCTTTCGAACGGACAGGGCTGATTATGGGAGGCGTTAGGGAAACTAAGGACGAAATTGTGACCATTGTGGACGAGCAAAACCACGTGGTTGGAGCAATGCCGCGCTGGCAGATGCGGGCCGGGCGGCTCCCGCACCGAGCCACCTACATCCTAGTATTCAACCCCCGAGGGGAACTCTACGTACAGAAGCGCACCCCCACGAAGGACATATTCCCAGGATACTACGACGCGGTTGCAGGTGGGGTTGTACTCGCAGGAGAGAGCTACGAAGAAGGAGCGCTGCGAGAGCTTGATGAGGAGCTGGGAATCCACGGGGTGCCTCTCATATGGCTGTTCGATTTCTATTACGAAGATGAGCACACCCGGGTATGGGGCAAGGCCTTTTCCTGCTTGTATGATGGTGAGATAGTGCTTCAGAAAGAGGAATTGGAAAGTGGAGTTTTCCTCAAAGTTGAGGAGGTACTCCGCCTAGCGGAATCTGAGCCGTTCACGCCAGATAGCCTCTACGTGTTGCGGCGCTATCTCAGCGATGGGGTGGAAAATTGATAGGGGGACCTTATCTCCTTTGGGGTAATCTAGTGCCTAAGACCATAGCGGATTAATGCACATTTATCAAGCTCAAGGGCTCACTGTTCCACTGCCCTAACAGATTTCACAATTTCAATGTATTGAAATACCTTAGGAAATATGTTAGGCACTCACTAATTATGACGAGACCTCCACTACTTATTTTGACCATGCTTCTTGTGATGCTAATCCAGGCTAGTAAGTCTCAGACAAATCTCAATTCCACCTTGTCACTTATCGATATGGATTAGAAACTTCTAACCGATTGGAGGCGGTATTTCAAAGGGATAGAAGTGGATGAGATAAGGTATAATAAGCATCAAAAGCTCTTGAAAGTGACTATCTA
>DTXE01000178.1 GCA_012962595.1 Syntrophaceae bacterium
AACAAGTGCCTCATCCCTTTCATTCCATTAATTTATGAGATTTTTAGCAGACTTTACAAATAAGGTCAATTGTAAATGGAGTTATTTTTTGGGAGGTCAGCTACCGGGGATGGCGGATATATGTTTAAGTTGCTTTTGTGCTAAATTCCCTAAATCACTTTCAGGGGCGGTCTTTATCACGTGCTCGAAGGCCTCTCTGGCCTTATCTTTGGAATTTACCTGTAAATAAACTCTACCCAGATCATAATAGGCGGCTAAATGATTTGGGGAGTACTTTATGGCCATCTGGTACTCATTTATGGCATCTTCCCATTTATGTATAGTAGTATAAAGTTTACCCAGGGCATAGTGGGGTGCACTCTCACCTGGTGATATTTTGATTGCCTCCTTATAATTTTGCTCGGCCTTTTCAAGTTCTCCTTTCTGGTAATATACCAACCCTAAATTGAAATACGCACGCTCTGCCGTAGGATAAAGGGGATTAGAAAGGGCTTTTTGAAAGTACCTTATGGCCAGATCCCATTTTTTCTGTTTAAAATATACGGTGCCTAAGTTATTATAGGCTTCAGAATATTCAGGATTTAACGCCAGGGCCCTTCTAAGATGAAAAATGGCTTCCTCATATTCTCCATTTTCTGAATAGATTAGACCCAGAACATTATGGATATCAGGATCATTGGGGTTGAGCGCTTCAGCCTTTAAGAATTCTCTCAGGGCAGAGGTGACATTGCCATCCCTCAGGTAGATGTGACCCAATCTTGAGTAAGCTCGCGATTGCTCCAGCTTTTTAGATCTATAGGTGCAGTTAAATAAAATGAGAGGGAGAATGCACACCATTAGTAAGTAGCATCCCTTATATACACGCCTTTTCGCCTTTTCCTGCATGGTTCCCGTAAACTGGATTAAGATGCACCAATAGAGGCTAGTTTCTGCTCTTGCCTAATGATGGTAGGTGCTATGAATATCAACAATTCTGTGTTTTCTTTTTCAATTTTTTTGTATCGGAACAAATATCCCAACAGAGGAATTTTCCATAAAAAGGGGATCCTTTCCGTCACCATACTCTCTTTTTCCCTCCTTACCCCTCCGATGACAATGGTTTCCCCATTGCTTACCAATAGTTCGGTTTCTGCCTCTTTTTTATCAATGGCAGGAACACCTAACACCTGCCTTGTAAAATCAGGTTCGTCTTTCTTAGCCCTGATCTTCATCTTTATCCTGCCATCTGGTGTAATATGAGGGGTCACCGTTAGGGAAAGAAGGGCCTCTACATAATCTGTAGATACCGTACCTTCTTCTGTATACACCGGAACCGGAATCTTACTACCCTGCTTAATAGTGGCCTCTTTGTTGTCCAGGGTAGCTACCTTTGGGGCTGATATCATCTTGAGTTTACCCTCCTCTTCCATAACCGAGAGCTGTGCATCAATCTGCCACATATTAAGGCCGGTCCTGAAAAAGGTAAAATCCAGTAGGCCAGTGGCCTCCGTTACAGGTAGATTTACTAAAGGGGTGAGGGTGTTGCCAACTCCACTGGAGCCTACCAAGAGGGTGTTGCGATCGCCTGCTCCAAATTGTGTTTTAAAACCTGCTCCCCATCTAATGCCCAATTCCCTGGCAAAGGTAGCCTCAGCCTCAACAATCCTGGCCTCAATCATAACCTGTGGTGTAACCTTATCTAAGGTCTTTACCAAAGACCTGATGTTTTCTATGGATTTCCTTATATCATGGACAATGAGCATATTGGTTCGCTCATCAAAGGTAACCTTACCCCGTTCGCTCATCACCTCCTCTACCCTGGGGACTAAATTCTCCGCCTTGGCATAATTTACTTGGATAAACTCGGTTACCAGAGGCTCTAGTCTCTCTTTTCTCTTACGGGCATCAAGCTGAGCCTGAGCAGCCTGCCTGGCCATATCCTGCTCTTTTCTTAATTTCTCTGCAGGCGCAATTCGAATGACATTTCCTACCCTAACCATACCCAGACCCTGGGTTGCTAGAATGAGATCCAAGGCCTGATCCCAGGGAACGTCAATTAACCTTAAGGTAACCTTTCCCTTTATGTCATCTCCCACCACAATATTTAAGCCGCTCACATCTGCTATTAGACGAAACACATTATGGATATCGGCATTATAGAAATCCATGGATATCTTGGTACCTGTATACCTTTTAGGCATACCGGGCAGCTCAATGGTATGGGCCTCTTTTAAGTTTTCTTCACTTACTGCAAAGGATGCAGCAAATAAAAGGGCAATTACTATGATGGTAGGGATAATTGCCCAATTTTTTTGTCTAAGCCAACCGATGTTCATAGCCCTCCCTCCTCCACAGATTTGCGGAGTGCCAGTTCAAATTCTGTTACCTTAACCTGACCCATAAGGTCTTTGGCCCTTTCTTCTATAATTACTTTATTTTTAAGGATTTCTTTAACATAGCCCCCTTTGGTACCTACCAACGTTCCCTTAGTCAGAATGTAGCCCTTTCCAGATGGATCCTGAACCACTGCTTTAGCTATCTTATCATTCCACAGGATACCTACCAGTGTTAGCTGAGTTACCTCAAATCTTTGCAAGGGTGTAAGGTGGTGGGCTATTTCTGGCCTAAAAACCAGAGGCTTAAAGGGATCAGGTTTTCCTGTGGGGTCATATGTATAATGAGATGTAAGGGATTCTGGTTTTTTCTCTAACTGTTTCATCTCTTGGATACCTTTTTTGAGACGAACGGCCTCAAGAGCCACATGAGCCTCTGCATAACTGGGATCAATCTCTACAGCACTTTTAAACTCATCAATACCTTCATCGATCATATCCTTCTTCAAGTAAGCAGACCCAAGAATAGCATGAGCCTCTGCATAATTGGGATCAATCTCTATAGCCTTCTTGCATTGGGAAATGGCCTCATCAAACATCCCTTTCTTTATATAAGCAAATCCAAGTGTGGCATAAATTTCTGCCCAGTTGGGCTCAATCTTTAAGGCCTTTTTACCCTGCATAATGGCTTTATCCATCATACCTTTGTCAATATAATCCACAGCCTTAAATAGATGGATAGCGGCTTCCTTTTTGATGTCGCCCCTAAGGACCTTCTGTGCCATCTCTAGGCTGTTTTTTACCTGCCTTGCCCGCTTGTATGCGCTATCAACTTCTAGAGCCTTTTTAAGTTCGGCTATGGCCTCTTCTATTTTGCCCTGTGTCATATATTTAATCCCAGCTTTCCTGTACTCATCTGCAGTTAGGGCATAGGCCGTTGCCGTAGTCAGTAGGATAATGATGATAAATGCATAAGGAGTTCTTTTCACATCCCCCATAATTTCACTTCTTTCTCCCTTTTTTCCTCTGGCCTTCTTCTGGTAGCTTCGCCACATATCTATAAGTAGTCATCACACACTTAGTCTTCAGTATCATCTGTTGTTCTGATGGTCTCGCTTCTCCCATAGACAGATCGGTTACACAGATTATTCTGGGTAATTTGCTTATCCTGTCAAGGAACGTGGCCACATTGTGGTAAGACCCGGATACACAGATATCTATAGGAATTTCTGCATAGAATTCCTTTTGTATCTCTGGCTTGGGCTTGAATACTAGAAATTCAAGTCCCGATTCCCTTCCTGCATTAGAGATGTCAGTTAGTAAGTTAGGTATCTCTTTTTGATCTGGGAGTTGCTGTATGATCTTCCTGAGTTTTATCTTCTTCTCTGCTAATTCTGCCTGAAGCCTTTCTTTATCCTTAGCCTTTCTCTTGAGATTCGCCAATTGTGATTCCATATTTCTAATTTCCATCTCTAAATTGTCACGCTTCTGTTCCTGGGGAAGGTACACCAAGCTTATATAGGTCGCCAAAAGCAAAACAATGATTCCCAAGGTGAGAAGTGCCCTATAAGTCAAGGATAAATTTGCCCATTTTTCTACGAGAGGCAATTTTAATAACTTTTCCGTGGGAGGAAACCTTGGCAAGGTAAATGTCTTCATCTAGGCACCGGTTTTAGGCATAGAAATTCTTGACTTGATAGCAAAACGTTTAAGCTTAACTCCATTGACAACCTTCTGCGCTGATTCTACTAAATCTATTCCCTCAAAATAAGGAGAAGAATCTAACCTTCTCATAAAATCGGCAATGGTCTCATTATCTAAAGCTATTCCCTCTAAGGTTAAAAGTGTGCCTTGCTGTTCTAAAGACAATGAATTCAGCCAGAGCCTCTTTTCAGGCAGATTAGTTGCCAGCTCATCCAACACACAAACCGGCCCTATTCTTCCCTGTTGTAAGGTCTCAACCACTTTCAACCTTTTATCGAGGGCTGTCCTCTTTTTCTCAAGCTCTGTAAGCCGGTTTTTTACCTTTTCATATTTGGCCATCTCTCCCTTGAGAGAAGAAACCCGGCTGTTGAGAGAAGAAATCTTACTTGATATGAAAAATTGCATGCAGATAATGATGATTAGCAAGAAAAGCATACTGAGGAGATGTAGGGGCAACTCCTCCTTAATATATTCCCTTTTTATTATATCCTTACCTAAGAGATTAATTCGAATCATTTCTCATCCATACTCCTTAACGCTAAACCCACGCAGATGGCAACCTGAGGGCCCATATACTCCACATATTCTCGATCAAAAACCTTCTCATCATAGTGGATGTTAGAGAAAGGATTGAGTATCTCCACAGGGACATTGGTTTTCATATTGATAAGCTTATCTAATCCTCGAATTCTTGATGAACCACCGCTTAAGACGATCTTCTTAACAACATCCTTTGGACGGGTTGTGGAAATTAAATCTACCACCTGTTTGATCTCATCAGCCCAGGTAGGGGTAATGGATACCAATATTTCCTCCAGTTTCTTGAGCTGTGCCTGGTCTGTAGTGCCACCTATCTTCAGATTTTCTGCTTCCTGATATTCCATACTATATGCAGATTGAATTTGCTGTGTAATTTGGTAACCACCCAAGGGGACCTCTTTTACAAATATGGGAATCTCTTCTTTGATGACATTGATAGTCATCTTTTCCGCACCAATATCCACTAACACAAGAGAACCTTCTTCTTCAGGAGGATAGTTGGTCTCATAAGCATTTGCCAAGGCCAAACACTCCACATCCATTATGATAGGAGTAAGGCCAGTAGCCTCCACAATGTTAGCATATTGGTCAACGGCATCTCTTTTAGCTGCTATCAGGAGGACTTCCATCTTATCTGGATCCCTTTCATCTGGGCCTATAATGTGAAAATCGATGTTAACGTCCTCAATGTCAAATGGAATATAAGGTTCGGCCTCGAATATCACATTTTTCTCCAATTCTTCTTGGGGCATTGATGGCAAACTGGCCTTTTTTATGATTACTGCATGGCCCGACAGAGATGTGGCTACATACTTTACCCGGATTTTAAGGTGATCCAATAAATTGCGGACACCCTCTAAGGTGGTATCTGGATCCTGGATAGAGCCATCACTGATACAACCATGGGCCAGACCGGTAATGCCGAGGTTTTTGAGTTGCAGGCCTTTTCTGGTATGTGAGATCTGAACTATTTTAACAGAGTTAGAACCTATATCTAAGCCTATCAGGTCTTTTTTGCCGCCAAACAGTTTCATAGGGCTTGTAATGGAAGGAGGTTTTTTTTAAAATACTATATTAGATATTAGCCTGTTACTTTACTATATAAGATATAACAATTTGTCAATATAAATAACATTCTCAATAAATTAGATGGCAGGCTAAATCTTTTCCTCCCTTACCTAAAGAACACCCCGAATGGTTTGGGATATGCAAATTTTAGGCCAAATATGCTTATAAATCGATAGGTTTAGAATTCAAATAGAAAGGTATGCCGATGAGGGAACCATACATTGTGGGCATCGATCTTGGTGCAACGCAGTTGAGATTTATTGCTGCAAAGAGTAAGACGGGGGAGATAAGAAAGTCAGGGCCAGAAGATAAGGGAAAGTATTTTTTTCCTAGCCCATTTAAGAAAATGGGGGAAGGATTCCTGATCGATAATCTTTTAAAGAAAATCCCATTACATGAACGGACTTCAGTGTATCTCTATGAAAAATTGAACATTTTTCTGAAGAAGTCGGCGCTTAAGAAGAGTCAAGTGAAAGCAATAGGGATTTCTGTACCTGGCCGTATATTGCCCGGCAATAAGTTTATGGGTGCCAACACGCCATTTACCTATGCCACGAAAGACAGATATGGCAATTATGGAATTGACGTCATGGGGACGATTAAAAGAGAATTTAAGGAGATAAAAATAGCCTTAGATAATGATTGTAACTGTGCAGGGCTTGCACAGGGCCTTTATTACAAGTCATTAGGTATTGACCCTCACACTACATTTTATATCACAATCAGTACGGGCATTGGTGGTGGTGGCCCTAGGAGGGATCTGGATGAGGTAGGACATATTCCAGTAGATGGTGGTTTTCCTGGATTGATTCCCAGGTGTGGATGTGGGGCGTATGGATGTCTCGAGGCATATGCTTCAGGGGAAGGAATCCTAAACCAGGCTTTAAATATCTTGCGCTTATATAGGGAAGATAAAAGGATGTTTAAGCAATTTGAAACTTATGAGAGTATGCGACTGAACAAACCCCTTCATTTATCTGAAAAAATTTTGGTTTCCCACCTTGAAAGAGAATATTCAAGGGGAAGGCAATTGTCCACCAAGTTAATTTTCCGCAAGGCTGCTCTGGATAAAGAGAAAACAGGATTTGATCCATTTGCTCGATATCTAGTAGAGACGGCGGCAGTCAGGACGGCAAAGATCATTGTGGCCATATCCTATATCCACGGGCTAGAAAGGATTGGAATTGGTGGGAGTGTGGCCTTAGAAAATCCTAGATATGTAGAACTAATAAGTGCAGAGGTCAATAGAATTTTTTGGAAAACACCCCATATCTTGCAAAGAGAGGTTAAGGTAGAACTCTCTCCATTGGGTTATTATGTTAATGACTATGGTGCCTTGAGCCTGGTATTGGATCATAAGGATATAGACCAATGGGTAGCAACTATGAAAAAACTGGCCAATACAAAGAATGAAACATTCATGACCTTCGGTCACAAAGAGATATGAAAATGGAATATAGGCATGGATTAAAATTCAAAATACCAAATCCCAAATCTCAAACAATACCAAATATCAAAACATAGAGTTGGCTTTTGTAGAGCTATTTGGGGCAGGGGAGATAGTTCCTATCACTCAACTAGAGGA
>DTXE01000179.1 GCA_012962595.1 Syntrophaceae bacterium
TGTCTTCTTTAGTAAGCTCTTCAAAAACAAAAGGGAAGAATTCGGCCATCCTTCTGGCCCTCCACAGATTATCTTTTAGAGGATTGGGGTAATCCCAAACCATACCTTTTAGTCGCATCTCTCTCCTCCGAGCCATCTCAGCTAAGTTGTCTTTTCTATTATAGATTCAATTTTTATCACCAAAACTCCGGCATATCAAGCTCTCTAACTGAATCTTGATGGGGATAGGGCTCATGGCCTTTAACATTCTCAAAAACCTTCATAATGCCTTTTTGTTTTTCAATAACCGTTTTAATGTATTCTGGCATTCATCCACGAACTCAAGGATTTTCTCTTTTATCACTTCCACCTCAGGACGGGTTATTTGTGCAAAATCCTCATAATCAATGTCTTGTTGAAAATCTTTGCCTTGTCAGGTTCTATTATACCTGTTTTGACGAAATGTTTGGTGAATAAGGATATAACGCCGCTATGCTTTGAAGAATCTAATTCCTGGGTAGCAAGGAGTGACCGTGCTGCATAGAAAGCAGCATAGTAAAATCTATTTGTTGCGCTATTAAGAGAGCCTCCATTCAACAGCTTCAAGCCGTTATTAAATGTCTCCCTTGACCTTGACAATCTATATTTTGCGAGGGCAATTAGCCCTTTTTTCATAAAGGAACCCCTTTACGCTCAATATTTTTTATAAAGGGTGTATTTTTCCATACCCAGTGTTTAAGAACTGCTTGGGATACGATTCCTGGAGAAATATATACATTGTGTTTAACATCTATTTCAAAGGCTATATCCAAGATAATATCTTCTACCTCTGGAGTGTTCTTTGACACTACAATAAATAGATCAATATCAGATTCGGGCATATCCCTACCAGTTACTTTAGAACCCAATAGCTTTATCACCCTGACGGTTTTACCCAGTCTATCTCTAACCTTGTTGCAAAACTCCTTTACGGCTAACCTGTCTTTTTTTCTCTTTAGCATACCATTTCCTAATAAAACAAAATATGGTCACTCCAATTTTAAATCTGCCTCTGACTTCCCTGAACCAGTGGGAGCCCTTAAGATCACCGATTGCCCTGCCTTAAGTGCCTTGTAAGTATCAACTTGATGGGGATAGGATTTTGTATGAACCCTATTTTTATAATGACCGGGGGTATCCATAGAGCTTATATATAGCCTATCCTTTCCTGAGAAGCTTTACCAGCTTGGAGGCCTCTTTGAGGAAATAGCTCTTCATCTCTTCCAGATTTATCTCTTTAAGCATGATGGGAAGGTCATGTGGTCCAATCCTTTTCGCCAAAAGTAGTCTTTCAGGAATGATATACTCTAGCCCCTTAATTTTAAACCTCTCATGGGTCCTTTTTATCAAATCGTCTAACTTCCAGGGATAGTTCCGCAGGCCAAAGTAAAGGTCCACAAAATCCTTTGGATCATATCGATCGGTCATGGCAAAGAGCTTTCCCGTGATTATATTTAATAAGCTATCCACCACAAGTTTTCCAATCCTTCTTCTTTCCTCAATACTTTTAAAGGGATAGGCAGTAAATTCCACTTTAAGGGTATCACTGTCTTCAAAGATAACCTCAAATATCCTGCGATCAAAAAGACGCTCATAATGAATATCACCTATGGAAGGAAGTTTTCTTATCATCCCTATCAAGAATTCTATAGGTGGCATTGTCTCTTCGGTATCTGTGAAGAAGTCCAAGTCCTTAGAAAGCCTGTGCTCCATATAAAATGCAGAAAGGGCGGTGCCACCTGTTAGGTAGAAATTGGCCAGAATTTCATGGGGCAAATTATCTATTAATACCTTCTGCTTTTCAGTCAGTATCTTGTTTTCCACCACACATCATCCTTATAAATTCCTTCCTCTCATTAGGGACGTTTATCTTATCAAGGTGCTTAAGTAGGATATGTTTGTCTTCTTTAGTAAGCTCTTCAAAAACAAAAGGGAAGAATTCGGCCATCCTTCTGGCCCTCCACAGATTATCTTTTAGAGGATTGGGGTAATCCCAAA
>DTXE01000180.1 GCA_012962595.1 Syntrophaceae bacterium
CTTTGCACAATGTTTGGTGCAGTATAAACTTCACCATCTAAAACCACAGCCATACGTTTACCTACTGATTTTTCTGTAAAGTCACCAAAAATCTTTAAAAGAGATTCTCTTAAAAAATTAAGGATTTTAGCGAAAATTGTCTGGTTTTTGGAATTTTGAATTTGGAATTTGTTTGGTATTTGTGATTTTAATCCCTGCCTATATTCCATTTTCATATTTCTTTGTGGCCCGGAGGGCCATGAGGGTTTCATGTGGAAATAGCTCCTCTAATTTGGAGGCAGGAGGGTAAGGAAACTCCGGATTTTCCTGATAGGCTACGGTCGCGTTCCGTCTGAGAAAGGAAGGTCTACACCATTTTCTCAATTCTTACGCTACCGGTTTGGGTTGTTCTCGACCTAGCTTTAATTTATCCTTCTCATCAATTGCAGACAATCCTTAATAAGATTTGAGATCAATGCCAATTCTTAATTCGGACATCAAATTCTTTTACCTTTCTGTCACCCAGGAAGCGGTCATCCCGGAGCACTAAAATGACCTGGCCCCAATCTCTTCCTAACTCAGGCCAGACAATATTCTCAGCAATAGACTTTATGGTCTTGCTAAACATCTGGGAACCCTGATGGGTGTGTTTCTCCACGAAGAGAAAGAAGGTAAACAGGCGGCTAAATACCATTAAGTTATATCTGTCTAGGGGAAGACCATTCCTCTTCCTGCTATCAATGCGGTGAGCCAGGTCTTTCATCTGGTTAAACAGAGGCACTTTAATCTGGTTCTGGACCACTTCATCCAATAACGAATACTCAGCCCCCATGGCATCATATTCTTGAAGGGTAAAATCATTGATTAGAAGTTTTTCACGGATAAATTCAGAGCACTCCTTTTTGAGAAAATCCGTCAGCAGCAAAAAACCCAGATCCGTCCTCCAGTGATCGAGGACTTCAGGGTTCATCCCTGACCGATCAGCGATTTCACTGATGGATAATGCTCCCCTGTAGATATGGAGCAAGGCAGCACTATAGAGATTTTTGGGGAAGATTACTTTACGCCTCCCTACCTCCTTCTCTTTCTTCTCACCATATTCTTGGATATTCTTGGTTATCCACTTAAGGCAGAGAAAATCATTCATGTGAAAATAGCTCCATTTTCATATTTGTTTGTGACTGAAGGTCATGAATGTTTCATGGTATTCAATGATATTAGGAAAGTTTAAAAAATAAAGGGGGTAAGCCCTTGGACTCCCCCCTTAAAAAATAACCTTTTATGGAATCATCTAGCCTTTTCTGCAATCTTAAGCCTAGCTTGGGCCCTCTCTAAGGCGGCTCTAGCCTGTTCCACATCTATAGGTTCTGTTTTCGCAAGCTCCAACTGCTTCAGCGCCTCCTCTTTTGCCTTTCTGGCCCTTTCAATATCAATCTCCTCGGCCTTCTCAGCGGCAGAAACCAGAATCCTGACCTTGTCGTCCAAGACCTCTGCAAAACCATCGGTAATCGCCACATAATAGGCATTACCACCTATACGATAGCGTACCTCCCCAGGTTTAACCGTGGTTAGAAAAGGGGTATGGCCAGGTAAAACACCAAACTCACCTAACACTCCAGGGGCCATTACTATATCCACCTCTTCTTGTACCACCATTTTCTCAGGGGTAACTACTTCTAATAAAACCTTTCCTGCCATGAGATCACCTTGCTTCCGTTATTATCACGCCATTAGTTTTTTACCCTTTTCAACTGCCTCTTCAATAGTACCAACCATATAGAATGCCTGTTCTGGTAAATCATCGTGTTTGCCATCACAGATTTCCTTGAAGCCCTTTACAGTATCCTCTATCTTAACGTATTTCCCTTCGGTACCGGTAAATTCTGCTGCCACAAAGAATGGCTGAGAAAGAAACCGCTGGATTCTGCGGGCACGAGCCACGGTAATCTTATCTTCATCGGACAGCTCATCCATTCCTAATATAGCAATAATATCCTGTAAATCCTTGTACTTTTGAAGGATCATCTGGACCCTCCGGGCTGTATTATAATGTTCTTCACCTAGATATGCTGCAGAAAGGATACGTGAGGTTGAATCCAGGGGGTCTACCGCCGGATAAATCCCTAACTCCACAATCTGTCTGGAGAGAACCACAGTACCGTCTAAATGGGCGAAGGTAGTGGCAGGGGCTGGATCCGTCAGGTCGTCTGCTGGTACGTACACACACTGTACCGCTGTGATGGAACCCTTAGTGGTAGAGGTAATCCTCTCCTGCATCTCACCAATGTCCAGGGCCAAGGTAGGTGAATATCCAACCGCTGATGGCATTCTACCTAGGAGGGCCGAGACCTCAGTACATGCCTGGCTGAAACGGAAGATATTATCAATGAATAAAAGCACATCCATCCCTTCTTCGTCCCGAAAGTACTCCGCTGATGTCAGGGCTGATAGCCCCACTCGCGCTCGGGCCCCAGGAGGCTCAGTCATCTGGCCATAGACCAGAGCGGCCCTAGGCAACACACCGGAGTGTTTCATCTCCAGGTAAAGGTCATTGCCCTCCCTAGTTCTTTCCCCCACACCTCCAAATACCGAGATACCACCATGTTGCATGGCAATATTGTGAATCATCTCCATCATAATGACCGTTTTGCCCACACCGGCACCACCGAACATACCCATCTTGCCACCACGAGGGAATGGGACCAACAGATCCATCACCTTAACCCCGGTCTCTAGAACCCTCACCGTCACATCTTGGTCCACAATACTAGGGGCCGGTCTATGGATGGGGTAGTATTTGTCAGTTTCCACTGGCCCCAGACCGTCCACCGGTTTACCAATAACGTTCAAAACCCGCCCTAAAGCAGCCTTACCCACAGGCACCATTATAGGCTTCCCTGTGGCCTTCACCGGCATGCCCCGTACTAAGCCATCCGTAGTATCCATAGCTATACACCGCACCACATTATCACCAAGGTGCCCTGCCACCTCAATTACCAGATTATCCTCTGTATCGTCGATGGCCGGATTGGTTACAAGTAATGCATCATAGATGGCTGGCAGTTTGCCTTCAAATGCCACATCGACAACATTACCTATGACCTGAACAATTTTTCCCATCTGCATCTGTTCCATGTCTTCCATGACCTCCTTATATAAAAGCTTATATAGAAACTATTTATCCCTTTAATGCCTCAGCACCACCCACAATATCCATAAGCTCCGCGGTGATAGCTGCCTGCCTGGCCTTATTCATTGCCAGAGTTAAATTGGTAATCATATCACCACAATTTCTAGTGGCATTGTCCATGGCGGTCATCCTGGCTGCATGCTCACTGACTGCTGTTTCCCATAGACAGTTGAGAATCTGGACGTTGATGTACGTAGGTAATAAATCCCTTACAATAGCAGTTACCGAGGGCTCATAGATGTAATCTAAAGGTATGACACCCCTTTTTGGTTCCTCCGTGGTCTCTGCCAGGGGAATAGGTATTAGCTGCATAATAGTGGGCCTCTGAATGACCATACTTACGAAGTGAGAGAATAGTATATGGACCTCATCACAGTTCCCTGTTAAAAAGAGGTCAGTGACCTCCTTACCAATTTCTGAGGCGGTGGACATATTGGGTTTTTCCAGTATCCCTCTCTCTTCTCGTCTTCTCTCTACCTTCCGGCGGCGAAAATAGTCCCTACCCTTGCGCCCTAGGGTGGTGAGGGAGATTTTTTGACCCTTGGCTGATCTCTCTTTCATGAATCCCTCGGCGGTAGCAATCAGATTGGCATTGAAGGCACCACAGAGACCCCGGTCAGAGGTTAGCAAGATAATCTCTACCGTATTAACTTCATCACGGGGAAGGAGGAGCGGATGTATCCCAGGATCGCCTCTGGCCTTCACACTCTGCAAAAGCTCCATAAATTTATGGGCATAGGGACGGAAACTCGCCATCTTATCTTGGGTGGTGCGGAGCTTGGCAGAGGCCACCATATTCATGGCCCTGGTTATCTTCTGAGTTTTCTTAACTCCCTCGATTTTCCTCTTAATATCTCTGAGTGTAGCCATAAACCTCCGCCCTCATCTCAAATATATTTATCATTCACCGACCTGGAAGACACCATCAAACTCTTCCAGGGCCTTTTTCATCTTGGCATCAAGTTCATCACTGATTACCTTTTTCTCTTTAATCTCAGTAAAGATCTCTGGGTATTTTTTACCGATAAAATCAAGGAGTTCGCTCTCATATCGCTGTAAGACATGTACTGGATATTTATCCAGAAATCCACGGGTACCAGCATAGATGATGGTAATCTGTCTCTCCTCTGGCATAGGTTGATACTGTGGCTGCTTCAGTATCTCTATCAGACGGGTGCCGCGCTCTAACATAGCGATTGTGGCCTTATCCAAGTCACTGCCGAACTGGGCAAAGGCCTCCATTTCGCGGAATTGTGCCAGATCTAAGCGAAGACGCCCAGCCACCTGTTTCATGGCCTTGATCTGGGCTGCCCCACCGACCCGCGATACCGAGAGACCCACATTAATGGCAGGCCGTACACCAGAAAAGAAGAGTCCCGGTTCTAAATAGATCTGTCCATCGGTGATAGAGATAACATTAGTAGGAATATAGGCAGAGACGTCACCTGCCTGGGTCTCAATAATGGGTAATGCAGTTAAAGAGCCACCACCGTGCTCATCATCATATTTGGCAGCCCGCTCAAGGAGCCTGGAATGGTTGTAAAAGATGTCGCCGGGGTAGGCTTCACGGCCTGGTGGTCGCCGCAAAAGGAGTGAGATCTGCCGATAGGCAGCAGCCTGTTTGGAAAGGTCATCATAGACAATTAGACAATGTTGACCGTTATCCCGGAAGTATTCTCCCATGGCACAGCCGGAATAAGGCGCAATATACTGAAGTGTTGCAGGGTCACTGGCACAGGCTGAAACCACCGTGGTATAGTCCATGGCTCCGTGCCTTCGCAATGTATCTACCACCTGAGCCACAGTGGATTTTTTCTGGCCGATGGCCACATAGATACAAAAGATGTCTGTATCCTTTTGGTTGATGATGGCATCAATACCCAAGGCAGTCTTACCAATCTGACGGTCACCAATAATCAACTCCCGTTGCCCACGCCCTATAGGTGTCATGGAATCGATGGCCTTTAAACCGGTATACATGGGTTCCTTCACCGGTTGCCTGACAACAACCCCAGGGGCAATCTTTTCAATCCTTCTAAATTCCTTGGCCTCAATGGGACCCTTGCCATCTAAGGGCTCACCCACTGCGCTGACAACCCTTCCAAGAACGGCTTCACCTACCGGAACCTCTGCAATACGGCCTGTCCTTTTGACTACATCACCTTCATGGATATGGATGTCTTCACCCATGATGGCGCATCCTACATTATCCTCTTCCAGGTTAAGAACCACACCTAGGGTACCATCAGGGAACTCCAACAATTCCATCATCATGGCCTTTTCCACTCCGTAGATTCTGGCAATACCGTCACCTACAGAGAGCACAATGCCGGTTTCACTCAATTCTACCTTCTTTTCATACCCCTTAATCTGGTCCCTAATAATCTGACTGACTTCTTCTGCCCTTATACTCTCCATAATTAAATCTCCCCCCTTAATGTATCCTTAAGACTCATAAGCTGAGTCCTTACACTACCATCTAAAACCAAATCTCCTACCTTGGCTATAATCCCACCAATGATGCTGGGATCTTCCTTAACCTCCACTATTATAGACTTTCCAGTCATTTTTTCAAGAGTTTCTCTAATCTTACCTATGCTTTCTTCAGGAAGGGGAATAGCAGAGATTACCTTGGCCCTTTCTATATTGAGAAACTCATCTAGCAGTTTCTTGTAAAGGAGATTAATCTCTCCTATAAATTGAAGACGCCTCTTTTCAATCAGTAGGTTTAAAAGACTCTTTATAGTATCGGAAAACTGAACCTTCACCAGTATATTATTTAGGATATTTTTCTGTACATCCCGGCTATACCTGGGACTGGTTAAAACCAGCTTGACAGCCTCTTCCCTTTCCAAAAGGCGATCTATCTCTTCTAGCTCCTTGGCGTATTCCCGATACTTCCCATCCTCCTTGCCAATGGCCAGCAAGGCCCTAGCATACTTTTTCCCAATTCTCAGACCAATCATTTTGCCTCCACCACCTTTGTCAAGTATTCATCAATCAACCTTTGATGGTCTGTATCTTTAATGTGTTTTTTTAAAAAATCCTCGGCCATTTTCGCAGAGAGATCTGCCACCTCCTCACGTAACAGGCCTTTTGCCTTCTTGATCTCCTGCTGGATAGCCATTTCAGCCTCTTCTTTGATCTTGGTAGCAGCCATGTGGGCCTTTTCAATGATCTTTGACTTTTCGGTCTCTCCCTCAGCGATAAAATCCTGAATAATTTTATTCCTCTCTGTCTCCAAAGCAGATAACTTCTGTTGGTATTCCTCAAGCTTACTCTGTGCTTCCTTTTTCTGCCTCTCCAGATCTTCTAGGGTATTTTTAATGGATTCTGTTCGGTTTGAAAAAAACTGTTTGACTGGCTTACGGAGGAGATAAAAAAGAATACCTACCAAAACCACAAAGTTAAGGCTCCGCTTGATAAGATCCCCTATGGGGGGAGCATGGACCTCCTCATGTGGAACAGCCTCCTCATGCGTGACAGCCTCAGCCAGAAAAGGTATAGATACCACCATAATCAAACAAATAATTATATAAAGGGCAATTTTTTTAGGTTTTGAATAGTCCGTCATGAAATACTCCTTCCCAAGATCTTTTCTGCTACCTCCCTGGAAAAAGTTTCAATCTGGGCTCTCAATGCATCCCTAGCCTCTGCAGTATCCTTTGCTATTTGGGCCCGGATTTCATTAGTCTTCTTCTCGACCTCTGCATTTATCTGTTGTAAAAGCCTCTTTTCTTCCTCCAGTCCCTCTTTTTTCACGCTTTCCCTCTTCTCTAAACCAACCTTTCTGGCAGCGTCCAGCCCCGCATACCATTCCTCTATTCGCCTTTGTGCCTCTCCATTCAAGGCGCTTATATCGCTTTCCATACCTTTGAATGTCTTATTTCTATCTTCCAATACCTTACGAAGAGGCCTGAAGAATATAAAATTTAATATTAAGACCAGCAATAGAAAATTAACCATCTGCCACAGTAAGGTGTAATTTAACTCTATCACTGCTTACTCCTTCTTAAATATACCTTAATTGGGCTTTAACCACTAATATCAATAGGTTACAAAAAGAAATCTAGAGACCCTGTTATCTTTACAATATTTTATTTTTTATGTCAAAAGATTTTTTAAAGGGTTTTTTAAAAATCATAAAAAAAATTCTAAAAGCCCAATCTTCCAGACTGAAACATAAACCGCCTTGCACTGATATTGAGGAGAATACCTATCCCTAGGAGCATAGATAAGGTGGATGAGCCGCCATAACTTATAAGAGGCAGAGGAACACCGACAATAGGTACCAAACCGATGGTCATTCCTATGTTTATTACCACCTGCCAAAAGATCACGCAAACTATGCCCAAGGCAAGAATGGTGCCGAAGCGATCCTTTGATCGTTTAGCTACACGTAATCCATAAAAAATCAAAGCCACATAGAGACCAATAAGGATAGTGGAACCTAGGAAACCCCATTCTTCTGCCAGAACCGAAAAGATGAAGTCTGTATGATGTTCTGGCAGGAAGTTGAGCTGACTTTGGGTGCCTTTTAAAAAGCCCTTTCCCCATAAAAGGCCTGATCCCACAGCAATCTTAGATTGTATAGCATGGTAACCTGCCCCCAGAGGATCATTTGCAGGGTTAAAAAAGGCGATAACCCTCATCCTTTGATAATCCTTAAGGAGAAGCCAGCCAGCAGGTAATGTAAGTATAAGACCTACTATCATAATAATAAATGACCGCCATCTAGCTCCTAAAAATAGGAGCATAGAAAGGAATATAATACATAAAATCAAGGCAGTTCCTAAATCTGGCTCCATGATGATTAAGCAAAATGGAACCATTAAAAACATAAGCGGAACAAGGAGATTCTTTAGAGAATAACCGGATCTAACAGGATTTCTAGAAAAGTATCTGGCTAGGGCAAGGACAAAAGTTATTTTCATAATTTCGGAGGGCTGAAAGGAAATAAGACCCAATTCTATCCAGCGTCTGGATCCCAATATGGTCCTTCCAAACAATAAAACAACAATCAGTAGAAGAAGTGATAGTGCATACAGGTGATAGGCAAAATTCTCCAAGTGCTTATAGTTGAGGGTAAATACCAGTATCAATGCTATATAACCTAATATAAACCAATAGAGCTGTTTTATCCAAATAGGATTTTGTTGGGGGAAGGTAGCGCTATAGAGGTTTATTATACCAATAGCGGTTATTATCAGTGTTAACATAAGAAGTGTCCAATCAAAATTCTGAATCAATCTTCGATCAATCATATATTTCCTCTTATCCTGAAATACTCTTCAATTATGGCCTTTGCCATAGGGGCAGCCATTGTTCCCCCATAACCTCCATGTTCTACCAGAACTACCACTGCAATTTCACTGTCTTCTTTGGGAGCAAAGGCAGCAAACCAGGCGTGATCTCGATACACATAGGGAACATCCTTCTCATCTTGCCCTTTGTCTAGGTTTGATCCAATAACCTGAGCTGTGCCAGTTTTGCCACAAATATCCACCTTATTCGATTGGGCCACCTCACCGGTCCCTCCGGGCTCGTTAACCACTCCAAAGAGGGCCTCTTTTATAATCCTTAGGTTTTCCTTTGATATAGGAAGACTTCTAACCTTAATGGGTGAGAATTCCTTTATAATCTTACCATTAGTGTCTTCAATCTTACTCACAATTTGGGGGCGATAAATAGCCCCACCGTTGGCAATGGCCGAGATGGCTACTGCCATCTGAAGAGGAGTTACCAAAACAAAACCTTGTCCAATGGCACAAGACAAGGTTTCCCCTTCTTGCCAGGAAATTCCATACCTTTTCAATTTCCACTTAGAAGTAGGTATTAGCCCTGTCTTTTCATCTCCAAGGTCTATCCCTGTAGACATCCCCAAACCGAAGCTCCTGGCATATCGAGCGAGCCTATCAATGCCTAATTTCTGACCTACCTGATAGAAGAAGGTGTCACAAGATTGAACCAAGGCTTTATGAATATCCACGCTTCCATGCCCCTTTTTCCTCCAACATCTATAAATACGATCCCCACATTTATACCATCCTGGACAAAAGATCTTGGTATGGGGTGAAATAACCTCTTCTTCCAGGGCGGCAGCCGCTGTGACAATCTTAAAAATAGAGCCGGGTGGATACTGTCCCTGGAGTGCCTTGTTTTCAAGAGGATGTGAGGGATTATTAAGTAATGATTTCCACTCGTCAAGGGTTATCCCCCTAGCGAAGGCATTGGGGTCAAATGACGGGGCACTCACCATAGCAAGAATCTCCCCATCTGTAGGGTTCATGGCTATAATGGAACCGGCTTTCCCTGTGAGTAGTTCCTCGGCAACCTTTTGAAGACCATAATCTATGGTAAGGAATAGATTATTACCAGGATGAGGCCTGATTTCTCTGAGAATTCTTGAGCTCCTTCCAAGGACATCCACCTCAATTTGGCGTCCGCCACGAATTCCATGTAAATATCTCTGGCATTCCCTTTCGATACCGCTTTTCCCAATAAAATCCCCCACCTTGCTGTTTGGAAACTTCCCACTTTTTAACTCCTGTTCATTAATCTCACCCACATAGCCAATTAGGTGGGATGCAAATTTACCAAAAAGATAATTCCTTATGGGCTCTGTTTGGATAACCACACCTGGTAAATCCAATTTATGCATTTCGATCAAGGATAATTCATCCCAGCTTAGGTTCCTCTTTATGCCTATGGGTTTGAAAGGAGGGTGATTTTTAATGTCATTTATCCTATTCCTTAATTGAGAGCTGTCTAACTGGATAAAACGACTTAAGTTTGATATGAGACTATCCTCATCTCTAATGTCCTCGGATGCTATACAAAGATTAAAGGATGGCCTGTTATCCACAAGAAGTACACCATTTCGGTCGTAAATCTCACCCCGATAAGGGGGGAGGGTTTCAAGCCTAATTCGGTTGTTTTCTGAGAGTTCCTTAAACTTTTGGCCATTAATTACCTGCATGCACCACAGCCTTAAACATATAATACCAAACACTACCACTATTAACCATGTAAATAACACGAATTTATTTCTGTATTCTTCTGGGTCCCATGAATTAAATGTCCCCATATCCGCTCCATGCAC
>DTXE01000181.1 GCA_012962595.1 Syntrophaceae bacterium
AGATACGGTCTTTCCCTCCCTCTTGGCCACCCTTCTTACCTCTTCAAGGAGGCCCTGAGTAAGCAAAATATTGATCCGCTTTAATGTCCCTGCCATAATAACATCGCCTCTAAAATATGTAGTATGTAATACATATCAAACCTGTTTGAAGATGTCAAATCTATTCTCTTTGCCTTCACCTGGCATCTTCAATACCTTACTATCTAAATCTACACAAATTTCGATATTGCAATGTCTAAATAGCAGTTTTTTATCAAGGGAATAAGAAACATTCTAGGTAGCAACTAAATACCGGTGACTGACAACCGATCACTGATAACTAGAAAAAATAAGAAGGGCAAAACTAGGGTGGTGGAATCTAACGAGGGTATATGCAAAATAAGCCCCGGCAGGATAGACTACTCCATGGGCAAGGTGAAAAAAATTGAAAAATAGGGGACACATCCAATACTGTTCGGCACGAAATTTGCTGAAACCGATGGACAAAATCAAGAAAACCCTTTGATTTTAGCCTATAGAAAATTAACGAACTTTGAAGTTGGGTATTTTTAATCCAGATTTCTGGTTGATAGTTTATGGCCATAACTAAAAGTTTCCCATGTATCCTTTTTTGCTGTGGGAAGCTTGAGCAAGAATCATGCCGAACAGATTGGGACACATCCCATTTTTTTGGACAGGAAGGTTAAAAATAGGAAGTGTCCCTATTTATTCCTATTGATTTCATAACTCTTAAGAAAAGGATGAGGCTATCCTTGCCTTTTGGATTCTCAGGTGGTAAATTTTGAGAAATTCTAGATTTCTAGGGGCAATTTTGAGGATAAAAATTCTTCTCCTCTCTTTACCCAGCATCATTTTATTTACCTTTCTGGTAAATTTTCTCTTTGTGGGCCTTCAGCCCAAAAAGGCCATCAATCAATTGATCATAAGTTCCATCGGTGATGCATCCTTCCTAAACCCGGTTTTGGCACAAGATTCAGCATCTAGTGATATAAATAGCTTGGTGTTCAATGGACTATTAAAATATAATGAGGAGCTTATCCTCACCGGTGACCTGGCAGAATCCTGGGAGATAAAGGGGGGTGATAAGCCACAGATCACATTCTTCCTAAGGAAAAACGTTCGTTGGCATGATGGAATGGAATTTACCGCCGAAGATGTCAAGTTTACCTATGATGTGATTATGGATGAAAAGACCAATACTGTCCGTAGGAGTGACTTTGAGCTGGTAGAGAAATGTGAGGTATTGGATAAATATACCATTGGTATTACCTACAAAGAGCCTTTTTCACCTGGTCTTGAGACCTGGACTATAGGTATCATTCCCAAGCATAGACTTAAGAACCGAGATATTAACACAGATGAATTTAATCGCCATCCCATAGGCACTGGGCCATTTAAGTTTGCAGAATGGGTGAGTGACGAGAAGATTGTCCTTACTGCTAATGATGACTATTTTGAAGGTCGCCCTTATCTGGATAGGATCATCTACCGCATTATCCCTGAAACATCACTTAGTGAGATAGAGCTTTTAACCGGTGGGGTTGACTACTATGGAGTCATTCCCCATCAATATAAAAGGATTAGTAAAAATCCAAAGCTCAAGGTATTTAGGCAGCCCAGCTTCGGATATACCTATATAGGCTATAATCTCAAGAATGATTTGTTCAAAGACAAAAGGGTAAGACAGGCCATAACTCACGCCATAAATCGGGAGGAAATCGTCAAGTTCGTTCTATACGGTCTGGGAGAGGTAGCTACAGGTCCCTATCCAAACCATATGTGGTACTATGATCATTCAGTTGAACCATTTCCCTATGATCCACAAAGGGCCAGAGAACTTTTAAGTGAGGCAGGCTGGGAAGATACCGACGGAGACGGGGTACTGGACAAAGGGGGTAGGCCCTTTCGATTTACCCTCATTACCAATAGTGGAAACGATGTCAGGAAGGATGTGGGGGTATTGGTGCAACGCTACCTAAAGGAGGTAGGCATTGATGTGAAACTGGAGCTCTATGAATGGTCTGTTTTCCTGACGGACTTTATTAATCCCAAACATTTTGATGCCTGCATTTTGGGATGGGGATTAGGTATAGACCCAGATGCTTATCAAATCTGGCATTCCAGTCAGATAGAGACTGGCTTCAACTTCATCTCTTATAGCAATCCAGAGGTGGATAAATTACTGGTTGCAGGAAGAAGGGAATATGACATAGAGAAGAGAAAAGAGATCTATCACAAATTTCATCGATTGATTCACCAAGACCAGCCCTATACCTTCCTATTTGTACCAGATAGTATCCCAGCCCTGAGTTTTAAATTTAAGAAGGTAGTTTATGACCAAGAAGGGAAAAGGCATTTTAGCGACATCCAGATGACAAAAGCTGGCCTGATGTATGATGTTATTAAATGGTATGTTCCAAAAGGGATAGAACTGCAACAATAAAGAGCAGGTAATGAGGATGGGCAGGAGAATCATATGACTAAATATATCATTGGAAGGTTATTGCAAACCATACCTATTCTGATAGGTATCACTATTATCTCCTTTGCCATCATCCATCTGGCGCCAGGCACCCCCATTGGTCTCACCTTAAACCCCAAGGCCTCCCCCAAGATTATTGAACAGATGAAGAAAAATTACGACCTGGACAAACCACTGCCGGTTCAATACTGGCTTTGGCTCAAGAGGCTTTTTACGGGAAAGCTCTATTCATTCAAGGATGGAAAACCGGTGTTGAAAAAGATTGCTGAGAGATTACCTGCTACCCTCCTATTAAATCTGGTGGCCATGCTTATCATCTTTTCTCTAGCCATTCCTCTGGGGGTATTTTCTGCTGTGAGGAGATACTCTTTTCTGGATAATCTGTGCACCTTTGGTGCCTACCTGGGTATCTCCATACCCAGCTTTTGGCTGGCCTATCTGCTCATCTTGGGCACAGTAAAGCTCTTTGGCTATCCCGTTCTGGGCATGCGGTCCTTTGCCATAGAGGAATTGACGGTGGTAGAATTCATATTGGATCGATGGTGGCACCTTATGCTACCTTCTATTATTTTGGCGGTGGGAGGCATTGCCGTTATATCCCGCTATACCCGCTCCAGTATGTTAGAGGTAATCCGGCAGGACTATATAAGGACCGCTAAGGCAAAGGGGTTGTCAGAGGATGATGTGTATTATAAGCATGCCCTGCGTAATGCCCTCCTGCCTATTGTTACCATCTTTGGATTTTTGATCCCAGGTCTGATTAGTGGCTCGGTTATTATTGAAACGGTGTTTGCCTGGCCGGGGATAGGCAGGCTGGCCTATCAGGCGGTGCTAGCCAGAGATTACTCGGTGGTAATGACCATTCTCACCATATCATCTGGCTTAACACTCTTGGGGAATTTGGCTGCCGATATACTCTATGCGGTTGTGGACCCCAGGATAAGGTATTAGTGAATTGGGATTAGCAAGAAGTGCCTATGTTGAAACAGCGTTCTTTATTCTGGATATACTTTAAAAAAAATAGGCTGGCTATAGCCGGGGCCTC
>DTXE01000182.1 GCA_012962595.1 Syntrophaceae bacterium
GATAAGGATAGATCCTATGGTCCCTATAGAAAATTGGGAAAAGTTTTATACTGACCTAATCGACCTAATATTTGACTCATTTATTCCCGAACGGATTACCTTAGGCTCATTACGGGGACTTCAAAGCACGATCAATGGAGTTAAAGATAAATCTTGGGTAAAATATCTTTCAGAGTCCTCAAATTGGGGTAAAAAAGTAGGTATTAATGCAAGACTTGCAATGTATAAAAAACTCATTTCTTATCTATCCGAAAAATACAATTATTCTAACGTAGCTCTTTGTAAGGAAACAAAGGCCCTCTGGCGAATACTGAAGTTAGATTATAAAAAAATCAAATGTAACTGTGTTTGGTGAATAATCAAGGAAGAAGGTATGCCGCCCATTCAGACAATTTGGCATATTGAACCACATACCCAAGCTAAGCATGCAATATTGGAAAGATATTTAAAAGCATGGCTTCCTATAATGAGTAGATGGAATGGACGAATTTTATATATCGATGGTTTTGCAGGGCCAGGAAAGTATTTAGATAAAAATAACCGCCCAATAATCGATGGCTCTCCCTTGATTGCTATAAATGCAGCGTTAAAACATAAGCTACCTTTGCACGCTGAAATAGTATTTATCTTTATTGAATTAGATCCTAGACAATGTGAACATTTGAAAAACCTACTTACTCAAATAAACCTTCCTAACAATTTGAAATATGAGGTAATGTGTGAAAAGTTTGATGAAACCCTTTCTTCTATTCTTAATTATCTTGATGAGCAAAATAAACAATTGGCTCCAACTTTTGCATTCATAGATCCTTTTGGATATTCTGATACTCCTTTCTCTATTATTAAAAGGATCATGAAAACCAAAAAGTGCGAAGTCTTAATTACCTTTATGTATAAAGACATAAATAGATTTCTAAACGACCCTGATAAAGCTTTACACTTTGATTCACTTTTTGGGACAGACCAATGGCGTAGCATTGCCCAAGTAAATAATTCTAGAGAAAGAAAAAGGCAAATCCATGAACTTTATCATCGACAACTTAAAGAAGAGGCTAAAGTTAAGTATGTTAGATCATTCGAAATGATTAATGAGTTTAATCAAACTATATACTTTCTTTACTTTGGAACTAATAGCCTCGATGGACTTAAACAAATGAAGGCTGCTATGTGGAAAATAGACCCTTACGGGGCCTTTCGTTTTTCTGACAGAACCGATCCCAACCAAGCGGTTCTATTTGAGCCTGAACCTAATTTCATTCTTTTAGAAAAGACCATTCTAACTCAATTCAAGGGCAAAACGGTATCTATTGAAGAAATAGAACGTTTTGTATTAGCAGAAACGGCATTCAGGGAAACTCATATTAGAAACCCGATCTTAAAGCCTACGGAAAATGCAGGAAAAATAGGGGTAAGTGGCAGGACACGAAAAGGCACATATCCTCAAGGAACTGTTATACAATTTTTCTAATGCAGAGAGAGGTTCCTTGATGTAGATATGAGCTGGTGGTGAAGCGGAAAAAAACATTGGCCAATAATCCAATACCTCTAGGTGGTCAAAGATCTCCGGCTCAAAAAGTGATTGGCCATCCCTCCGGAGATTATAGGGCCATAGCAAAGTGGAAAGGCTAAGTAGATAATGAACATTTTACTTATAAAACTAAGCTCCATAGGAGACGTTGTCCATACCTTACCCACTCTGGCAGAGATAAGAGGGCTGTATCCACAAGCCCATATCACATGGCTGGTTGAGGAAGAGGCCTATGACATTATTCGTGGAAACCCCTATATTAACCGGATCATAGTTTCTAAGAGAAAGACATGGCAAAAAAACCTTTCCAATCCTTCCATGCTGCTAAAAACCCTAAAAGATATCTCCCATTTTATCAGAGAAATTCGAGATCATAAGTATGATATAATAAAACTTATTGTTAAACCCAAGTTTGACAGTGAAAGTCCATTTTTAGCTCTTTTGTAAAAAGGATCCCTTGATTTTATTGGCCTTTGTCGATTTTCAACCTTAAAATCGGTAATGGTAATAAGCCATGTTTCTCAGAGAAAAGAGGGTAAAAAAGGAAGATTAAGATCTATACCTATCTGAACTTGGTAGAGAGCTATAAGATAAAGGGCTAGGTGAAGCAGCGTGTTCTGGTAAACTTTGGCAATATCGACAACTGGCCTCCTGAACGACTAAAAAGGTTGGTCCATGATCTGAGATGCTATGCAGGACTCAGTTACTCAGCGGATGATATTGATCCTAGAAAAACCCTTTTTAAACCGACTAACCGACCCCAAAAGCAAACTTGGTATAGAGAGTGAGTGGATAGGTGAGCAATATATCCCAGGGGTAAACCCAAAAAACTGTCTCTTCATGTGAAAATAGCCCCTCCAATTTGAAGGCAGGAGGGTTTCTTTTTTGCTAGCTCCCCTTGTTTAAATTCCAAATCCCAAGCATCAAATACCAAACAATCAAGTCTTATTGGTTGGAGCTAAAAAATATATATAATATAGGTTTAAAAGATATATCAACAGAAATCTCTGGAAGCTTGAAAATTGGCGCGAAGGCAATTTTAGATCTATAGCACGGAGATAAATCCAAATACAGGATTTCAGCCATGTTAGAAGAGGTGATATAAATGAAAAATAAAGATAATACCCTTCGTGTTGCGGACTTGTATCACAAATATGTAGGTGAAAGTAAAGCAATAATTAATCGAGATA
>DTXE01000183.1 GCA_012962595.1 Syntrophaceae bacterium
ATATGGAATACTTTCCTTGGCTGTCAGGCTTCATGCGGATCCAGCGTTACTGTTCGATATCTCCCCTGAATGTTTCATGCTTCCTCGTGGTCCCAAGGGCCATGAGGGTTTCACCAGATAATACGATTAGCTGGTAGCTGAAGAAGGATTGGAGTGGCATGCATATTGAGGCCCCTTACAAGAGATAAAAAGGGGTACATTAAAGAAGTAGGTCAATTGTTAGACAATAATGCCAAAGATATACTTTGCCAGAGGAAGCAAGGTTGGTGTTTATGGTCAGCGAGGAGTTTAAAGGGAAGCCCATAATGGTTTACGGCTACAAAAAGAAGGACGATCTTTCATACACCTGTTCACTCCTGATTTTAATCCATGATGGTGTGGCTTCGGTTCGCGGATTTACATCTAACAATTTGCTGCTAAGGCGTGATTTCTGAGACATTTATGAAGAATTGATCAGGATTTGCAGAAAAAAACCGGTGTAAAAGGATGATTATGGAGCCCCCACCGAACCATTATGAGTTTTACAGAAAGTATATCTCTGTGTGGATCGAGGTGAAATAGAATCCCGCGGAAGGAAGTTTATAAGGGTTTTCTGTGACATATAGTAAGCCATAATTCTAAGATGTACCTATGCATTAGAAAGTAGCCAGGGAATTTCCCTCATTCCATCATCAAAATTTGTCAAAGCTCTCCTGCAGGGCCGAAGAAGCTTCCCACTTGTTATTTTAATATGTTGCCTTTAAAATTATCACCATGGGCAAGATGAATCTCACCATCTTTTCACGGCTAGTTATAGCTTATTCAGCCATATTGCTTTTAGTTGCGGGCATGAGTGGGTACACCATTACCCAACTAAATAGACTCAATCGCATAACCCATTCTATACTCGCCATTGAGTATCCAACTGTAGATTTAGGGAAGAAACTTATAGACTCTATCCTTTCACAAATGCGTTATGAGAGAAAATATCTTATTACAAAGGATAAAGCCTTTTACGACCAATTCAGAATACTTGAAAAGGAATTTAGTGAGGATCTCAAAAAAATAATACCACTTGTCTACAATCCTCAAAAGGCAGGTTTAATAGATAATGTGAAAAGGCTACATAGTCAATACCTGTTGCTATTTTATAAGGAAGTAGATATCATCAAGAATGGCAAGATCTACTCACCCTCTAAATATCGAGAGGAAAAAGAGGGGCTTGTGGATCAAATCACCAGGTGTTTAGAAAGACTTATTACACTTAGCCAGGTGACCATTAACGAAAAGATGAAAAGGTCAGAGGAAATTGGATCAAAGGCGGTCAGGGCTATAGTAATCATGAGTGCTCTATTCCTTTTTTTGGGAATCACACTTTCCTTTTTTATTACCCGAAGTATCAATCGACCCCTTTCTCAATTGAAACAGAAGACAAAACGTATCGCTGAAGGGGATTTTGAGAGACCCTTGGACATATCCTCTCCCCCGGAGATTGGGGAGTTGGCCCGAGCCTTTAATTCAATGTGTCAGAAGCTTAGGGAGTTAGATGATATGAAGTCAGATTTTATGTCTCACATCTCCCATGAACTTCGGATTCCTCTCACATCCATAAAGGAGGCCGATGGGCTCCTTTTGGACGGTGTAGGAGGCCACCTCACCGATAAACAACGAAGGTTACTCGGCATCATAAAAGAAGAGAGTGACAGATTGATCAAATCAGTCGATGATTTACTTGACTTGTCTAAGATGGAAGCAGGAATGATGAGGTATAATTTTAAACGCTCCGATCTTGTCCCTTTAATAGACCAGGTTGTTGCAGAAATAGAGCCATTAGCTGAAAGCAAGAAGATCGGGCTGAGCATTGAGGTTGAGGACAACCTGCCACATCCTAATATAGATAAGGAATGGATTTTACAGGTATTGCGGAATTTGTTGAGCAATGCCTTGAAGTTCACTCCAGAGGGTGGAGGGATCCGGTTGTATGCTCGAGTTAACCGCAGCCGGTCCAAAGATAGCCTAATAGAGGTCTCGGTTACCGATACAGGTCCCGGAATTTCTAAAGAAAATATAGTTAAGATCTTTAATAAGTTCCAACAGATAAGGGATCAATCAACACCTATCAAGGGAACAGGATTGGGCATATCCATAGCCAAACATGTGGTAGATGCTCACGGAGGAAACCTATGGGTGGAGAGCGAACCCAACAAGGGAAGTACATTCATCTTTACCTTACCGTTTTGATAATCTTCTCATCTGTTATTTGGGGATGTGCAACCCTAAAGACATGGGCGGAGCGAAGGGAGGCGCGGAGGCATTTTCTCAAGGCTCAGGAGCTTCTTGCCCAAGGAGATTACCAGGGCTCACTTAATGAGAACAAAAGGGTCTTGACTATGCCGGGAAGTCCACAGGGAGATAGGGCCCTATTCAACATAGCTGTTATTTACGCTCACCATAGAAATCCTAAAAAAAACTATGAAAAGTCTATGGAATATTTTAAAAGACTGTTAACCGATTATCCAGAAAGCTCCAGGGCCGAGGAGAGCAGAATATGGATGTCTACATTACAAGAGATTTTATGTTATGACCGCAAAATCAGCGAGTTTGATTGTAGGATCAAGGAATTAAAGTTAGAAATTCTATCTAAAGAAAAGACAATCAAAGAGCTTGTAGAATGTTTAGAACAGTCAAAACAGATAGATATTCAATTAGAACAAAAGAAGAAGAAACTGAAGTCATTCAAGAAATAGGGGAGTACTAAATGCCGCTGGGGAAGATACTTGTTGTGGATGATGATAGAAACATTTTAGAAGTCATGGGGATGAGACTAGAGGCAGAAGGCTATCAGGTGGCCACTGCTTTGGACGAGAAACAGGCAACGAAGATAGTGCAAGGCGAGGTGCTTGACTTGGCTATTGTAGACCTGAAACTGGCCTCACAAAATGGAATAACCTTAATGGAAAAACTTCATTTAATAAATCCAGATACACCTATAATCATCCTCACAGCCTATGGGACTATTGAAAGCGCAGTAAATGCTATGCAACGGGGGGCATACAGTTATCTTACCAAACCATTTGATTACAGGGAACTTCTGATGCACATTAGTAATGCTCTAGAGAAGAAAAGGCTTTCAGGTGAAATCAAGAGGCTAAAGGCCGTTATTGGTGAGAAATATAGTTTTGAAAATATTGTAGCCCACAGCGAAAAGATGCAAAGAGTTTTGGAGCAGGTTTCCCGGGTAGCAGAAACGGATTCAACCATTTATATTCACGGTGAAAGCGGCACGGGTAAAGAACTTATTGCTAGGGCCCTCCATCTTACCAGCAAAAGAAGTGGTAAACCCTTTGTGGCCGTGAACTGCGCTGCCCTTCCAGAGAGTTTACTTGAAAGCGAGCTTTTTGGCCATGTTAAAGGTGCATTTACAGGGGCATATACAGACCGAGACGGGCTTTTTGCCCGGGCCCATGGTGGAAGTATTTTCCTAGATGAAATAGGAGCGACGTCATCAGCGCTCCAGGCCATGTTGCTCAGAGTACTGGAAGAACGGGAGTTTTATCCAGTGGGTATGGATAGGTCTATAAAGGTGGACGTTAGGGTAATCGTATCTACCAATAAGGACTTGGAGGAAGAGGTAAAAAGGGGTAATTTTCGTGAGGATTTATTCTACCGCATTCACGTCATTCCTATCCATCTTCCACCTTTACGGGAAAGGAAAGAAGATATCCCTCCTTTGGCCAATTTCTTCCTAAAAAAATTCAGTCAGCAAATGAAAAAAGAGGTAAAAGGTATTCTGCCATCGGCTTTGCAAAAGTTAATGCTTTATCACTGGCCTGGAAACGTAAGGGAGCTGGAAAATACTATAGAATATGCGGTAGTCATGACTACCCAAGACGTGATCTCAGAAGAATTCATTATCTTTACTGACTCAAGGCATGTTAGAGATCAATTCAAACCGTTCAAAGAGGCCAAAAAGGATTTTGAGAAGCAATATTTGACCCAGCTTCTCAATTACGCTAAAGGAAATATCACCAAGGCATCTAAGCTTGCAGGGAAATACCGGGCCGATCTTTACAATCTTATAAAAAAATACCATCTTAGGCCTGAAGATTTCAAGGACAAGAAATAATTTAAGATATTTATGTTTCGGTGTATGGAATACCATACACCTGTGAACCTTTATAATCAAGCTCCACCAACTTTAATCACACCCTCATCTAGACAAATTCATACAGGATCAGAATCAGATGTTTGAATATGGGTCGGTAATGGAATAATGCCTCTGATATTAAGGGCTTAAAAAATCTGGAAATTTATTACCTTGGCATATCTTTTGCGCTTCGAGTCTCCTCAAGAAATTTATATCCATCAAAAGAGTGTTTGAGCATAGTAAGGTATTGGATATATCTAGAGAGATAATACAGCCTGAGAAGGCATATAAAATTCCAACCAAAGGCCAATTTGGGATTGGTGAAACCCTCATAGCCCTCCGGGCCACAAGGAAGCATGAAACATTCACGACCTTCGGTAGATGGCAGAGTAAGCAACATGCAGATGATTGGGTTTGTTGTCATCAATGCCCTTCTTTTTGTGGG
>DTXE01000184.1 GCA_012962595.1 Syntrophaceae bacterium
GATGAAAGGCCCACCGTCCCTGGGCCAATAATGGAGTATAGGGAATTTTCCTAAATCCACATCTTCTCCCTTCAGTATTATCTCTTGGCAGGGGGCGGTTTTGACCTGTTTGGGAAACATATCCGATAGACGCTTTAACTTTGGTATCATTCTGAGTTTTTTGATGAGACCTTGGGGGGCCTCCATCTCTAGGAAGTGAAGTATATCCTGGCCTATTTCATGGAAATCCCTAACCCCTAAAGCCATACACATGCGCCTATAAGACCCAAAGGCATTGGTGAGAACTGGCATATTGTAGCCTTCCACGTTTTCAAACATAAGGGCTGCCCCTTCTTTTTTACAAACCCTATCGGTTATTTCTGTAATCTCTAGATAGGGGCTTACCGGTTCCCTGATTCGCTTGAGTTCTCCTGCCTTATCTAAGGCCTTGATGAATTGATCTAAGTTTTTAAAAGCCATAATTTGCACCCTCTTAACCTTTACCCCTTACCTGTTACTTTCTTTGATGTCTTCCATAAACTCTAGCATTACAGGAGACTGCAAGACACCCCTTTGAGATAAGTGACTGAAGAATAGCAATAATCCTTGTTGGTGAATCTCCTCAAAATCAAAAATTAGTTTCTGTAAGTAGGTCTTACACTGGCTAGGGCTTATATTAGCCCTAGAGCAAATATGGTGACTGATAGCCTCCAGGTGATTTAGTCCCCATGTCTTTGAGTCCAAAAGTGCCCTATGAACGGCATGTATTGTTTCTGGACACTTAGTATATAGTGCCTTTTTTACTGCCCAAACCGCAAACACAAAAGGAAGACCAGTTAGCCCAGTCCATACCTCCCCCAAGTCCAGATAATATGGAAACCTATGTTTATTGTTTTTAAGTCTCAAGGCCAAATCCCCAATGGTTAATCCAGCCACTGCCTCCTCTTCAAGCAGGTTTTCATGAATTTCCCCCTCAATGTACTGAGGAAAAACACCATATTCCTCTAGAGCCAGACGCAAAAGCATTTGCGATGTTCCAGAAGCAGATGTAATAAGTACTGGACATCCATCCAATTCTTTAATGGGTACCTTGCTAAAAAGAATAACACTGCCTACAGGTCCATATGAGGAGATGGAAAGATGGGGTAGGAGCAGGTAGTCTTTGTAATGGCGACCATACTCTAAAGAGGATATGGGGCCCATATCCAGTTGGTCATTAGACAAAAGCCCATTTAATTGAGATGGAAGCCCTTCTACAATGTGGCAAGGCGCAGATACTATTCCACTTTCCAAGGCATAGTAAATAGGGCTATTGTTTATAAAGGCTATCTTACCTAGGCGAATGATGTTTTGTAGATTATTTTTCAATCCATTTTACCTTTTGTTTAAGACCAGATTCTATAACCGCTTCCTCTAACTCTATGGTTGAAAGGAAGGTTGCCTCTAAAGGTATGAATATAAGGTGGGCCTCCTTACCCGGTTCTATGCTGCCTAAAGTACTTTCCATTCCTAAGGCAGTTGCCCCATAAAGGGATCCCATTTTAAGGATTTCATGGCCTGGTATATGGGAAAACTCCGCCTTTAGATAAGCCATTTCCCGAAAGAGATTAATGTCCTCATTGCTGGCCAGACTATCGGTACCTAGGGCTATAGGAATATCAGCTTTAAGAAGTTTATCTACTGGGGGGAGGCCTACTTTCAATCTATGATTGCTTAGGGGACAGATGCAGACCTTGACTCCTTTTTTCTTCAGTATGTAAATATCTTCATGGTTGATGTGAACCAAATGAACGCATAAGGTTTTGTCACCTAAGAAACCCAATTTTGCTAAGTAGGCTACGGGACTTAATCCTGGAGGATTGAAATCAGGATCAAAGGCTTCGATATCCACTAAAAGGTCCTTAAGCGGACCCCCTCCGGTCATAAGAAAAATAACCTCTTCTTCAGACTCAGCCAGGTGAATGGAGATTATCTGATCATGGCTTTCACTCCAATCCCTTATTTGTCTTAGTATCTCCTTTGATACAGAATAAGGGGAGTGGGCAGCCAAGGTTATAGGCAGATTGATCCTTTTAGACCATTGAGTGAGCAACTTCAGCAATTGATTCCAATGAACCTTGGCCTTTTCCATTTTAAGTCCCACAACCTCCAGAAACACCATAGCCTTTATAGGCTTTGAAGTCAAAATAGGTATAGAGAGCCCGGTATTAGTAATGTCTCCTATAAGAATGGTCCCCGTTTGTTTTAGCCGATCAATGGCCAAAATCATGGCGTCTTTTACCTCTGACGGTGAAGGGATGGATCTTCGCTCAACTAAATTCCTCAGCCAATCAATGAATCCTTCGCTGTCATCCAGATAGTTTTTTAATGAAGATAGCTCCAGATGGATATGGGCATTGACCAAGGCAGGCATAATAGCTCCCTTACCATGGTGGAAGACCATTCCAGTTAACCGCTCACATACATCTTTATAAGTTCCCACATGGAGGATGCGTCCTTCATTAATGGCCACTGCACCGTTTTTAATGGGTGAGGCTGTTATGGGAATAATCCAATCTGCGGTATGTATGGAGACAGGCATTTAGTCCAGCCATTCATAGAGCATATTACGTCTTTGAGCTCTGAATCCTGCATCTTGAATCAGATGTATCATCTCTTCCCGGGAAAGCCTAAAATACACCCCGGTAGCTGAAACCACGTTTTCTTCGATCATGGTACTTCCAAGATCGTTGGCTCCAAAGTGCAGGGCCACTTGGGCCACCTTGGGACCCTGAGTAACCCAAGATGCTTGAATATTGAGCACATTATCCAAAGCCAGTCGTGATAAAGCCAAGGTTCTCAGATAATCTACCCCTGTTGAGGGTTTAATGCTATCAAGTCTGGTATTTTTGGGTTGAAATGGCCATGGGATAAATGCCGTGAACCCACCAGTCCTTTCCTGAAGGTCTCTAATCTTAAAGAGGTGGTCTACCCTATCCTCCACAGTCTCTATATGACCAAACATCATGGTGGCTGTAGTCTTTAATCCCAATCTGTGTGCCTCTTCCATAACTTCTAACCACTCAAGAGAGCTGCACTTATTAGGTGAGATAGCCTTTCTTACTCTATCAACCAATATCTCTGCCCCTCCTCCCGGGATGGAATTTAGTCCAGAATGGATGAGACGGTTTAAAGTTTCTCTCACACTAAGTTGGGAAATCTTGGCAATATGGACAATCTCCGGTGGTGAAAATCCATGAATATGAATAGGGTAGTGGGATTTGATTCTGCTCAGCATTTCCTCATAGAAATCAATTTTAAGAGTGGGATGAAGTCCACCTTGGAGGAGTATTTGAACCCCACCTAGTTCTAAAGTCTCCTCAATTTTTTGAGCGAGCTTATTCCAACCAAGAACAAAGGCCTCAGATGAGCCTTGTTTGCGGTGGAAGGCGCAGAACTTACAGCCAGAGATGCAGATATTGGTATAATTGATATTGCGGTCCATGATGTAGGTAACCACTGGCTCAGGATGAATCTCCCATCGTTTTGCATTAGCCAAACTACCTAAGGTCAAAAGATCACCATTTTTAAATAGACTTACGGCCTCCTCCCTAGTAAGTCGCCCGCCACCTAAAATTTTTTCTCTTATGGCCTTTTCCAACTAACTATACCTCGTGATAGAGGGCATCCCGCTCTACTGGTATTCTGCCCGCATCTTTGATAAACCGTATCAACTCATCTTTAGAAAGACCGTAAGGGCTTTTAGCCCCGGCTGTATGAGTAATCTTTTCTTCTATAATGGTTCCATCTAAGTCATCGGCACCAAAGGAGAGCCCAATCTGTGCCAGCTTTGGGGTTAAACCCACCCAGTAAGCCTTGATATGAGGTATGTTGTCCAGCAAAAGCCTGGATATTGCTAAATTTTTGAGAGCATCCATGCCTGTAGGTTCTTTTAGATGTGAGAGTTTGGTGTTATGGGGATGAAAGGGCAAGGGGATAAAACAGAGAAATCCACCTGTTTCATCTTGGACTTTTCTCAAAGACAATAGATGATCTACCCTTTCTTCATAGGTCTCAATATGGCCATAAAGCATGGTGGCGTTGGTGGGGATACCTAGGTTGTGGGCACACCTTGTCACGGCCAACCATCCTTGAGACGAGAGCTTCTTAGGACAGAGTGCCTTTCTTACCCTGGGGCTGAAGACTTCTGCACCACCACCTGGTAGGGAATTTAAACCTGCCTCTTTCAAAATCATTAGAGTTTTTTCTACCGATATTTTTGACATTTTAGCTATGTGGGCAATCTCTACCGGTGTAAAGGCCTTGAGATGTACATTGGGGCGTATTTGCTTTATAGTTTTAAGCATAGAGACGTAATAACTGAGGGGTAAGTCCGGATTTATGCCCCCAACTATATGTATCTCCCTGATGGGTTCATTAACTTTATCTTTCACCCTTTGAGCAATATCGTCAAGTCCCATTTCATAGGCTAAAGGACTACCCTTCTTTTTACTAAAGGCGCAGAAGAGGCAACCATTAATGCATATATTGGAGTAATTGATATGCTGGTTGTATACATAGTAGACCTTATTGTCATTTAATCGCTCCTGAACTAGATTGGCCAAAAACCCCAGTGCCAGAAGGTGATTACTCTGATATAATGTAACACCATCTTCCCGGTTAAGGCGTTGCCTGTCTTTAACCTTTTTATAGATATGCTGTAGGCCAGCCTGTTCTATTAACCATTCCATTAGGCGGAGAGTCCCCTTTTGAGGGTATCAACCCACACATTCACTAAACGTTCTACTTCCTCTTGGCTGCATTGAAAAATTCCTAAATGAGAATCTATAAAAGGCAGATGGTATGCCTGAAGGAAGCGGTCCATCATAGCATCTAGCATAAAAGCCATCATATTTATATCCAGGTCTTTCCTTATTTCTCCACGTTCCATTCCGGTCTTAAGCAAAGGCATTAGGTATTTCAAAGAAAAGAACCGAATGGACTGAATGAGCTCATTTTTGAAAGGTACATCGCTTTCAAAAAGGATTTTTAGATAGGTTTGATAGATATTTGGATGATTCTTGGTAAAGGTGATGCCGGCCAGAAGAGATTGGCGAAGCCTTTCGAAAACTGGTTGGTTTTCACTTTCTTTTTTTACCTGTTTAAGGGTTTTACCCACCATTTTCACAGCATAATTGAAGATATAGAGAAAAAGCTCTCTTTTGTTGTTAAAGTACTGGTAGATGGATCCCTTAGCAATCCCCAGCCTTGAGACTATCTTGTTGATGCTTGCTTGTTGGTATCCTTTCTGGGAGAATTCATCTATAGCAACCTCGATGATCCTTCGTTGCTTGTCAGGACTCAAGTTTAAAAATGTCTTTTTGGCCCCTATCTTCAATTCCATTGTGACCAGGTGGTCATAATATATTCTAGACAGGCCTTTGTCAAGTTGTTTCCAGATGGGTGGCACTTGCAGGATGCTAAATGCCCAGGATATGAAGCTCAAAATTAGTCCCTTCATTTTCGGCCCCTAGCTCTTTGTTGCTTCCTTGACACGTAGAGGGTGCCTATATAGAATGGCTTACCAAGGGTGGGCTCATGAATAGGTATTTAGCCTTTACTGCTTCAATCCCGGCAGAGACACAGTATGTACTTGAAGCCATGGAAAATCCCCGGAAGATAACTTTGGGTCAGAGGTTAGCATATAAAGGCAAATTATTTGGAAGGCCTATTATTGTCATGATTACCGGTGTAGGCAAGGTCAATGCAGCCCAGTCTATTACGGCTTTACTAGAAAATACAGAGATTGAAACAGTAATAGTCAGTGGGTGTGGTGGAGCTTATATCTCTTCTGGACTTGATATTGGTGATATAGCCGTTGCCACAGAGGAGATATACGGGGATGAAGGGGTTTCCCTCCCGGACGGGTGGCAATCCCTGGAGGGTATAGGTATTCCTATGTTTGAAAAGCAACAAAAGCGCTACTTTAATTGGTTTCCCTTAAATAGCAAACTTGCCAACAAGGTTGTGGATATATTAAAAACAGGGCCTATTAAGGCTAAGGTTCTTTCCGGCCCGTTTATTACAGTCTCTCAAGTCAGTGGCTCTAGAGAAATAGGCGAGCTTTTGTACCAACGCTTTCAGGGCATATGTGAAAATATGGAGGGAGCAGCCATAGCCCATATATGTACATTGTATGACATCCCTCTTTTAGAAATACGGGCAATTAGTAATATGGTAGAAGATCGGCAACTAAGCCATTGGAATAAAACCATCGCCATTCAAAATTCTCAAAATGCCATTTTAGAGGTTGTTAAGCATTGGAAGGAGGTAATGTGCCAATTTTAACACTTGGCTATTCCCCATGTCCCAATGATACATTCATCTTTTATCCTCTGGTGCATGGTAAAATATCCTTAGACGACCTAATGTTTAGAGTTCAATTGGAGGATGTAGAGACCTTAAATCGTCTTGCCCTTGAGGCCATGCTAGATGTAACCAAGGTTTCATTTCATGCCCTCGGGTTTATAAGGAGAGAATACGCCCTTTTACGTTCGGGAAGTGCCTTGGGAAGGGGTTGCGGCCCCCTTTTAGTAGCCTCTGAATTTATGGCACTTGATAAGATCAAAAAGGAGAAGATAGCTATTCCTGGGATGTACACCACAGCACATTTATTATTAAAGCTGTATTTAGGCAGGGACACACAAACTGTTACCATGCTTTTCCATCAGGTTATGGATGCGGTCAAAAGGGGAGATTTTAAGGCAGGAGTTATCATTCATGAAGGGCGATTTACCTATCAAGTGCATGGCCTTAAAAAGATTTTGGATTTGGGTGAATGGTGGGAGAACACTACAGGCCTTCCCATACCTCTGGGGGGAATTGTGGTGAGACGCTCTTTGGGTTTTGAGATAACCAGACGAGTGGAAAGGCTTGTAAGGGAAAGTGTGACATATGCCCTTACCTATCCAGAAGAAACTAGGGAGTACATAAAAATCCACGCCCAGGAGCTAGATGAAGAGGTAATAAAACAGCATATCGGGCTTTACGTCAATCCCCTTTCATTAGACTTAGGTGTAGAGGGACAAAAGGCTGTGGAATATCTGTTTAAGCTTGCAGAAAAGCAGGGCCTACTACCAAAATTATCTGGATCTCTGTTTATAGAATAAGGAGCTAAACCTTCTTTTTTTTTGACCTTGACTTTAATTTCCTTGGTTTGAACCTCCTCTGGTTGAGCATGCTCATGTTGGGCAATCTTTTCAGATAAAAGGGCCTTTAATCTAAGTTTCCGCCTCTTTTCTCTGCGATGTCTGCGTCGGCGTATTTCTGCCCTTCGAGTTCCCTTGCCGATAACCATCACCTCCCGAAAGTAAGTCTACGAGGTTTTTGGTTTTGTTTCATGTTAATATAATAACTTACGCAATGTCAACCATACCGCCTTGAATACCATCCATCTGCTTCTTCACCCCGTTAAAAGAACTTATTCTAACGGGTAAAGAACAGTATAATTGGTGAAACCCTCATGGCCCTCCAGGCCACAAAGAAGCATGAAAATGCAATATAGGCAGGAGGATTTATCACCATGCTTTCCATTTTCGGAACAGGGTATTTGGTGTCTTATTTCTTCAGAAAAAATTGGATTTAACTTAAACTAAAAAATATTGCAAAAAGATGGCTATAGAAAACTTTAATCACACAAATAGTAAAAAGTCTTACGGCAAGAGAGTTATTTTCAAAGCACCCAGAAATAAAGAAAAAGCTGTGGGGAGGAA
>DTXE01000185.1 GCA_012962595.1 Syntrophaceae bacterium
ATCTGGTTCAACTCCAAAAGGTCAAGTCTTCAAAATGGCACCAAAAGGTAAAGTTTTTGACAAAGTACCAATGTGGGAACTTGCTGTAACATCAGGATGTCAATATTCTGTAAAACTAACTGCATCAGCGCCTAAATCGGTTGCTAAAGTACTTAGAGAAGCTATCTTCATTGCAAGAGAACTTGGACCAACATATATCCACCTTTATACGCCTTGTATCCTTGAAATTGGTTTGAGTGCGAGTGAAGGTTTATGGGAAATGAAAGAACAAGATAAAGACAGATTTGTCTCATTCAAATATGTTTCTCCTGAAGCAGAAGCATATTTAAAAGAATTAAAGAAATTATGGTGGAGGTTTCATCAAAAATAACACAGGAAATTCCTGGAGGCACTTTCTTCATAAAGCAAGAAGGGCTCACTGTTTTAATCCTTAAGGGAAATCCTTCCGAGCTAGGACAGCAACATGGTGCCAGCCTCAAAGGAGAAATCCATTTAATACACTCAAAATTTTCTAAGTACCTGTCCGGATTGAAAAGGGGAGTGAGGGGTAAGATTCTATATTGGATCCTTTTCTTTTTGGCCAGAAGAATGAGTCGCTACATTCCCGAAGTCTTAAAGGCAGAGATGATTGCCGTCGCCAAGGAAGCGAAGGTACCTTACCGATTTATTCTCTTACTCAACGTGCTGGACGATCTTCTCAACACATTAGCCTGTTCATCATTTGCAGTTACCGGTAAAAAGGCTAAAGGTGGCCTTACTATCTGTGGCCGAAATCTGGACTATGCCATTTTTACAGACATAATGCCTTGCTTAAATACGGTTTTTGTATATGAGCCAAAACAGGGCTATTCTTTCATCTCGGTAGCATGGCCTGGATATGTAGGTTGCGTAACAGGTATGAATTCTAAAGGCCTGGCTTTGAGCGGCCATGCCTCCAATACATTTGATAAGACACGGAAGGGGATAGCCACGGGTATCCTTTACCGCCAGGCACTACAATATGCCACATCCTTGAAAGACATTGAGGAAACTATAGCCTCAGGTCCAAGAACTATTGGCAATAATGTACTTGTGGCTTCCCATGATGAGTGTTTTATCCTTGAGCTATCAGCCAATAGGTGGCAGAGTCGACCAACTGAAGGCGGGATAATAACAGTAACTAACCATTATCAAACCTCACACATGTTGTCCGTCCAGGCACCTTTCATACGCAAACCTCCAGGATCTCCTTTACCCCATAATTGTTTTACTAAGGACCATAGTGCCTTTCGGGATCAACAACTTAGAGACTTATGTAAAAAAAGCCCCTTAGGAGTAGATGAAGTCATTGAGGCCTTGAGAAATGAAGGTATAGCCAATCCAGGGACAGTGCAAAGTGTGGTATTTCTTCCTGCACAGAAAACTTTATGGGTTGCCCAGAGGCTTGAAGTACCCGTTTCTTTAGGGAACTTTGTTAAACTGGAAGGGTTGCTGTAAGGCCAATAGCTAATTGACAGCCCATAGCTAACGGTCCTATCTATCCCCCTGCTTGTGTTTTTGTATCCTGCGCTGCTGCTTTTCTTCCCTTTTTTTCTGGCGTGCGATTTCTTTCTGTCGTTTCTTTCTGCCATATATCGATGGACGATTTGCCATCAAGTACCTCCTACCATCCCTCTATCTACAACTTAAGATAAAAAGGCGGCACCCTTTGGAGGTGCCGCCTTCAAGAGCCTACTTTGTTATAGTATCTCTACGTTCTTGGCCTTGGGGCCTTTTGGGCTTGTCTCGATCTCAAATCGGACTCTCTGGCCTTCATACAGGGTTTTGAATCCTGATCCATTGATGCCAGTGTGGTGGACGAAAAGATCCTGACCATCATCCTGCTCAATGAAACCATAGCCCTTTTGGTCGTTGAACCACTTCACGGTTCCTTCTGCCATAGCGCTTCCCTCCTTTCTAAAATTTTCTGCACAGTCGGGATGAACACTTTGGCAAAATA
>DTXE01000186.1 GCA_012962595.1 Syntrophaceae bacterium
GACCATATGACAAATTAGCTCTAAAGTGGTTAAAAAAGGAAGTAAGGGTTAGAAATGAAAGAGGCGCTCAGATACCTAAATAATGCAAAAGAGATTCTCAGGAAGGCCCCTATCGAAGATAACACATATATTGATGTTAAACCAGTTCAGGAGGCATGTGGAACTGCTTATCTTGCAATACTAAAGGCTATTGATGAATATTTACTGGGTAGGGGTGTAAGTAATAAAGACTTACCACAGTCTGTTGACGGTTATAGAGAGATGTTGAGAAAGCACTTGTCAGTTCATAATGGTAAGTTAGCAAGGGAGTTTGAGAAGCTTTACAAGGCTCTGCATATAGCTGGTTATTATCGAGGTTTATTAGAAGATGTAAATATGATTAAGGATGCCTTTAAGGCTGCAAAGGTGTTTATAGAGAAGATAACTTGATTAATTAATGTAATATTATTAAGAAATCGTCTTTTCGACCCTTCTCGGTTAATTACTTATTATCGGAAATTCAGCTCGTGTTTTTTATGATACAATGAAATAGTAGTTGGGAGTATTCGGTAACAGCTTACCTTTTTATTGGGAACGACCCATTCAATGCTAACACCGATTACTGCACTTTTTTGTCAGAGCTACAATAATCACGGATTCACCATTTAACATATAATCTTGCAAAGGCCCTCAATGTAAAAACTGAACTTCCATATTGAGTTTGGATTTGTTAAAGGTCTACTAATGGTTATCCCCGATAAATCTATCCATGAGCCTAAAGCCTTCCTCTATAAAAATAGGACTTCTCTGACCCTCCTTTTCACTAAAACCCCTAAAACGAGTTTCCATATTCGTTACACCTGGTGAATAGATGGCAAAGGGAACAGGGTCTTGAGTATGGGTCTTTAATGAAAGTGGAGTAAAGTGGTCTGTGATGATCATGATCTTATACATCTTAAGCTGCTCTAATCCTTCTAAAATCGTCTTAACCACTAATCTGTCAAAATTTTCAATGGCCCCTATTTTATCCTCAAGTCTTCCATTGTGAGAGGCCTCATCTGGGGCCTCCACATGGACATACACCAAATCTTTATCTTTTAAAATCTTCAGAGCATATTTTGCTTTGCCTTTATAATTGGTATCCAAATAGCCAGTGGCCCCTGGGACACTAACTACCTCTAGACCAGCATAGATACCAATTCCTTTCAACAAGTCCACTGCGGAAATTATAGCCCCAGTTTTGTGGTATTTTTCATAAAACCTGGGCATATGAGGGGCCTTCCCCTGCCCCCATAGCCATATGGAGTTTGCATTACTTTTATTTAAGGGACTCTGCCTCAAGATGGACTCTGCCTTCTCCATAAGACGTAAAAGAGGCCTTTTCTTCCCATTATCATTTAGATAATGGGTAACTTCCTTCCCAGTCCAGTCATGGGGAGGGATAGTGTTGACCGTCTCATCACCCTTATGCCATACCAATATATGTCGGTAACTAATACCCGGATAAAATCTGAAGTTCTCATCGCCCAGTTTTTGGTCCAAATCCAAGATAAGCTCCCGCGCCTCTTCTGTGGGTATGTGGCCTGCACTGTAATCTATTAAGTAGACCCTGTTATCTGAAGTCCGAGAAAGGGTTACCAAATTACACCTAAAGGCCACATCGCCTTCACCAAGGGATATGCCTAAGCTTGCAGCCTCTAAGGGGGCTCGGCCTGTATGATAGAGCCTGGGATCATAACCTAGTATGCTTAAATTAGCGATGTCGCTCCCAGCTTCCAAATCATTTGGTATAGTCTTAACCATTCCTACCTCCCCTTCCCTGGCAACAAAGTCCATGTAAGGGGTATCCGCTATCTCTAATGGTGTCTTATTCCCTAATTCTGGGATGGGGTAGTCTCCCATGCCATCCCCAACCAGTATTATGTATTTCACCTGAAAATAGCTCCTCCCCTAGAGAGTAAAGAGTAGATTTTGCCAGTTAGGAGATTAAAAAATTTCATGTGCGTGTTTCCTGGTGTCAGGAAC
>DTXE01000187.1 GCA_012962595.1 Syntrophaceae bacterium
CCTTAAACCTGGACAAATATACAGCCTATAATGCGGGATACTCAAGAGGAGGTGTCTTCATCCAAGTTAAAGAAAGGGTCAAAGTCGACCTTCCTCTCCAGGCTTGCTTCTTCGTAGAGACCCAGATGTATGCCCAGCTTCCCAGGATCTTGGTAATTGCTGAGCCTTATTCAAAAGTTCATTTGATTTCAGGGTGTGTGACCCAACCTACTTGTAGTGCCGGATTGCATGGGTGTATCACCGAAATCTATGTGGGAAAGGGAGCAGAAGTGACATATACCATGATCCATAATTTCCGTCCGGAATTTCATGTTAGGCCCAAGATAGGTGCTATAGTTGAAGAAGATGCCACTTATATAGAGAATTTTATCATAATGGGATCTTGCCTGAGCGACCAGGCATACCCTACAGCCATCCTCAGGGGAAAAGGGGCAAGGGCTGTTATACGAAGTATTGTACTTGCTATGGAGTCTTCGGACATCGATGTGGGCTCCTGCCTGATATTCACTGCACCTGAAACCAGAGGGGAGCTTATAAGCAGGGTGGTAGCTACTGGTGAGTCTAGGGTCAAGATGCGGGGTACACTTAAGGCCTATACTGAAGACGCCAGAGGACACCTTGAATGTCGGGGATTACTGCTAAGCCCCATGGCAAGGGTATGGGCATATCCACAGCTCAGAAGCACATGCCCCGAGGCCAATCTTACCCATGAGGCTGCAGTAGGGAGGATTGCTGAGGAGCAACTGTACTATTTGATGGGTAGAGGAATGACCGAGGCTGAAGCTACATCTATGGTAGCCCGAGGTTTTTTGGATGTAGAAACACCTGGTTTCCCACCCTTGCTTCAAAAGGAAGTAAACAGAGTGATATCCATGTGTTTGGAAAAGGTTCTGTGAGGTAAGGCCATGCCAAAGCTGATAATCCTGTATAAACCAAAACTTCCTGAGAAAGCAAAGACTCCCTATACAAAAGAAGAATTTTGTATAGGATGTGGTGTCTGCATGAAGGTATGTCCTAAGGATATTATCCAACTGAGGAAGGAGAAGGTTTTGCCTGGTGTAACTATGGCAACAGCTAGGACGTTAGCTTCTTTGGAAAGAATGGCTACCAAAAGCCCCTCCAAGGTATCCTCTATTGCTGAGTACTGCATGGGATGCCGAAGATGCATGAATGAATGCCCTACGGGTGCGCGGATCTTCTTATAAAACTACTAATTTTGCCAGCAATGGGGAAGATGAAGGAAAGGTGGTCAGAACCTTAAAATTTGTGAGGAAAAATCATTCTGGTATGTAATGTTTCTCCGTTACAATGTAGTTAATTTGCTAAACTGCGGAAAATCCAGAGAGGTGTGTAGAATAACTATAAGAACAAAAAAGGTAAATTGCTGGGAGTTCAAGAAGTGCGGCAGACAACCTGGTGGCTTAAAGGTTGCGCAATTGGGTATATGCCCTGCTGCTCAGATACCCTTTGTGACGGCAAGGTACAAGGGACATTTGCTGCAAAGATCATGGACTGCCTAAATTGTGAGTTCTATGAACTAGTTAGAAAGGAGGAAGGCCCTGATTTCAAACGAGTAAAAAGGATATCTGAAAGATTGGACGGTTTAGAGACCTAATTGTTTATGGTGGAAGTTCTGGGTTATTTGGTGTATTAGGTACGTCAGGCGGGAAGGTGTAAGACCCAACTAGGACGACAGGAGGTTTGGATAACATGACTAAATTGGAAGTAAAAACCTCTTCCCAAACAGAATTTATTGATATCACTAGTAGGGTTCAAAAGGAGATACAAAGATTGGGTATCTCTGACGGTGTGTGTTATCTCTTTGTCCCTCATACCACCGCAGGCATTACTATCAATGAAAATGCAGACCCCAGTGTAAAGACCGATATCCTTATGGAGCTGGATAAACTTATACCCCAAGATGACACATACAAGCACCTAGAAGGTAATGCACCTGCTCATGTTAAGGCCAGCATTATTGGCTGTTCGGAAACTGTATTTGTTGAGCAGGGAAAATTGGTATTGGGAACCTGGCAAGGTATCTTCTTTTGTGAGTTCGATGGCCCGAGGACAAGAAGGGTATTTTTGAAAATTATAAGCTAGTACCCCTATTTCAGAGCCCTTGGAGAATTTAATGAACAGTGAATCATTTTTTTATTGACAAACATGGTCTGTTTATTTATAAAGCAGAAATTAATCCAAATTTTTTGAAGCTAAGATGTTGATATTCTTCTTAAAGTTATAGGGGAAAACAACGAATTCCAATAGACCATCAGCAACTTTTTTCCTTGACAAAGCAAATTAGTTAATAATATACAAAGTCTATTGAGTTAGTAGACTAAGCTATACATGGTAGTTGAGGGAAATACTCAATTTGGAACTGTAAGGAGTAGTAGCCTGGATACGAAGTTAGAAAGCCTCTTATTACAAAAAAAATCTGCCATCTTGGAAAAGTGGCTTGATCTGATATTGGAGGTTTATCCTAGCGAGACACAAAGGTTTTTGAAAAAGCAAAAGGACCGGTTTGCTAATCCGGTGGGATATACTATCCTTCAAGGAATGGAGGCCCTATACCACGCACTGATCCATGGGATAGATTATGACAAGGTTTCTCCCTTCCTTGATAGAATTGTCAGAATCAGAGCAGTCCAGGATTTTTCCCCCTCCCAGGCCATTGCCTTCATCTTCATTCTAAAGAAAGTAATTAGAGAGGAGTTGGGAACTGAGATTCGAGAAAACCAACTCTTTGATGAGTTATTAATACTTGAAACCCAGATAGACAAACTGGCTCTCCTTTCCTTTGAGATATATATGAAGTGCCGAGAGAAGATTTACGAAATCAGGGTAAATGAGGTAAAAAATAGTGTGTATATGTTACTAAAAAGGGCAAATCTGATATGTGAGATTCCAGAGCAGGAGCCGGATGTCAAAGACCATAACATCCATAGCCTAACATAAAACGAGGTGATAGTAAATGAGCTTTAAGTTTTCTTTCTACGTTTCCTTTTTTGCAGTTATAACACTTATTTTGATAGTTTTGGTGGGCGTTGGGGGATTAGGATTGCACGTCCTTTTCGGGATAATCATACCTTATCTGGCTGCCCTCACGTTCTTCATAGGGGTAATTAACCGTGTAGTAAAGTGGGGACGTGTGCCTGTCCCATTCCGGATACCTACAACCTGTGCGCAGGAGCATACCCTTCCTTGGATCAAAAGAAATCTTAAGGATAAACTTGATAATCCCTTCACCAATGCCTGGGTTATAGGCAGGATGTTCCTTGAGGTACTTACTTTCCGCTCTCTGTTTAGGAGTACCAGAACCGAATTGAG
>DTXE01000188.1 GCA_012962595.1 Syntrophaceae bacterium
AATCAAGCTCACCTGCCGCTATGGAGCGCAGGGGAATAGCGGTCAGGTGGAGGGCTTTGTTATATGTCTTTTTTCCTTTTAATAAATTCATGGTAATAAAACTTGGATTCATTTTCAGTTCCCAAAGCTATATCCAACAATAGACGAAGAGTCATAATTTTTCCTGGAATAATACCTTCATCGTCAATTTGTCTCCCATTTAAGTCAGGATTTGTTGGAATTTCAACATTTAAAATCCACCACTTTTCAATCTTATGAAGTAATTCGATCATTTCGCTAAACAGAGGTAAAGGATTTTTAGGACCTTTTGAGATATAACCTATTATTTCATGAACCAACTCATTTCTACACTTTTTGATTTTGTTAAATTTTTTGATATCGTTATCAGTGATTACATTCATATCTTTGAGCCAAGCGAGCGATGCATATAATGGACTTTTGTTCTTACTGAGCACTTCAGTCTTATATTTATCATCAATAATCCATTCATTTTCATCGAATCCATTAGTAAAGAAATCACGAATACGCCCAATTATGCTATCTTTAAGCAATTCAAAGGCTGTAATAAAAAGAGAAACCACAATTAGGTTTGTTCTTAAAATCTCTGGATTTAGGAATCTTTCCCAAGATACTCTAATGTTATCATCCATATTTTATTCCAACATATAACGACAAAGCTAACCTGCCCCTAACCGCTTCCAGAGACTTTGAAAAAAGGGCGGTTTAGGGGTCTGGTGGAGTGGGTTGTTATATGCCTATTCTTTAAATCGTTCTGATATATTTTCCAGCAACCTCTTTCCGTGAATTACTGCTATGATGAGAATTGTCCTTTCCTCAATTCTGTATACCAGTCTATAACTATAGATTAGACGTTCCCTTATCTTCTCATCCCCTATTTCTGGCACCACTCTTCCAACTAATGGAAAATCCATGATATTACGGGATACCTCAAGAATCTTTGTAACAACAGCACGTGCATAAAACTCAGAATCTCTGGCAATGTATTCTGCAATTGATTCAATGTCTTCAATTGCTTCAAAAGACCAGACTACTTTGAAGTCCATTTGATGAATTTCTTTTCCACCTCTTCTTGAGTTGTCGTTCCTTCCTTTTCTGCTCTCTCGATTCCCCGTTGAATTTTCTCCACCACATATAAGTGATACTGAATATCTTCAAATGTGCAATTGTCAGGAAGTTTATCCAGCAACATCCTCACTTCCTCTTTAGCTGTCCTCATTTTTACCTCCGATTTCATATTGATAGCACATAACGAAAGGCTCAGTGGCGAAGGGCGACAGGGCACCTGAGCGGCGATTTAGAAATAAGCTTTGACAGGACACAGAAGCAACCTATTCAAAAAGAGCCCTTCCTCCACTGCAGTTAGTGTCAGGCAATTGCACTAAGCTACAGATTATAAGTAAGTTAATGGTTCCAATGGTTACTAATGAATTTCAAAATAATTTTGGCCGCTGTGGCATCAGGGCATCCCATACTGGCAACACCTCTCATCGGCCATGGGTCACCAGCATGCCAGTCTTTCTCTTTACTTCAGAGGCCCTAAAACACATTTTTAACTCATCGCCCCGACTGGCAGTTTGCCTCCTTTGTGGAAAAGGCATCGAGTCATCCAAGCACCAAGCTTGGTGCCCAAGGCAATCACCTCCTTTCTGAGAAGATTTTCATTTTAGTCTGATTGCCTCTCTTATCTTTCTACTTAAGAGTTGAGATCTATGTATAATTTCTTCAAATTCTTTAAAAGCTTGATCATAAGTCATGGAAGTATGGAGTACCCGATTTAGCTGCTCTCCAAATTTCATTAACTGTTCCATTAATGTCTGGTCTATTTTTAAGGGATAATAGTAGAGCCTTTGCATTATCTAGCTTGAAATCGTAATCATCTTGCTGCACTTTTGATTTATTGCTAAAAGGGTTTCATCAAATTTTCGATAGGCCTGATAAGTGAACAGTGGTCGAATCCCACCAAATTCGAATCCTAGCTCTTTTAAGAGGATAGTATGATCTGTGCTCTGTATTAGAATTACTTCGAGTCCTTTAAGCTGCCTCATTAGTTCAATATTTTCGACTTCCATTGCCATAAAAAGATCAGATAATTCTCGACGTGTCTTTTCTTCTTGTTCCTTAACTTGAACAATAATTTGCCTCTTTCTTTCCAATGATGTTAATTGTGAGGGATTCTTAAAGACTTACCGAACCAACTCTACATTTTTGATTGTTTCATCATCACTCTCAAAATAAACTCTTATAGAAATATATTCTTCTTTTCCTTTTACCCCTTCTATTGGAGTGCCTACTACTTCCCAGACACCTAAAGTTGCTACATCGAGAACACCATGCATGACCGCCCTTGCAGTCGAACCTGTTGGTTTCCTCACCTTATAGGTCTCTATCAAAATGCCATCTTCATTTCTCTTGGAGTCTATAAGGGTAGCTCCCTTCGAATGTAAGCAACTTTTCGTTTTACATTGACTAATTTCTTCAATACTTACGCCTTTTTTCTTTGCAGCCATATATACAGAACATGAAGTAAGTAAAAAGAAGGATACCACTATGACCATGAATAATATTGTTTTCATACGTTTCTTCCCCCTTTCATTTATTTCATTCATCAAGAATAGTGCCCAACGATGGAGTTCACCTGACGCCTTACTGCGAGGGAACTGCAAAAAAGATGACAAGCTGGATTGCCAGATGGGAAAGACCTAGTTAAGCCCAACGGTATACTTTATCTCGATCCTTGCTGTGATGAATGACCTTGCCGCTTTGAACCTTAAGGGCATCGTTCGTCATTGGCTCATCTATAAGCACCCACTCAGATTTAAACTCAGCTTCGATTTCTTGAATAGTCAATATTTTGTCCATTTTCACCCCCTGTTACTCTCTTTATGCACCTAACGTTCAGCATCAGCGGCGAAACCGAAGCGCCATCCGCCTACATGCTCATGTGAGGCAACCCTTCAGTCCTGTTGTCGCCAATCATCTCTAGGATTGTGCTGAGCTTCTCCTCCGCGTTTGTTCGAACTCGAAATTCTACGCGCCGTGATGCCGACCAGTCAATTTGGCCGTGATTCAGGATCGGTCGACTTGACGACATTCCAGAGGCAACAATTATAAAGGGGATGGTTCTATTTTCCATTTTCCTTTGATTTCCCATTTGGCGTTACCATCTCTTCTTCTTGGTAAAAAAATAGGGTCAAAAAATAAAAATAGAACCGTCCCCTTTTCCCCTTCCCTTCTAAATACACCTTACCTAACATAGTACCCAACAGATTAACCTTATATCTAGTGGGTCATATTTTACCTGTATAGTCCCGCTTTAGCACACTTTTTTCCAGACATCTTGCATGGAACCAAGGGTGTCATACAACCCACCTAAATCAATGGTAATAAGTCCTGTTAAAAAGGAAATGGTGAACCAGAAGAATATTGTAAATAGGATGTCTGGTATAATTTTCATCAAAAATTTAAAACCTATTTTTTCAATTATCTCCTCTTCAGGAGCTTCATTTGAAATTGCTTGATTAATCTTATTGAAGCCAAGTGCATAAAACTTTATTGCTGAATCTAAGCCCTTTTGAGCACGTGTTAAATCTGACCCTGTGAAAGTGGAGAGAACGACATTAGAGGTAAAAAAATTATCATGCGTGTTAGAAAAGGAATCCAGCATAAAAAACCAATTACAGACCATAGGATGATCACAACTATGCGGACTATTTCTCTGACAACGAGAATAAAATATTTTTCAACTATCTCTCCTATCGACGTAACTGAAGGGATTTTATTAACCATCAAGTAATCCCTTATTTTCAATAACATTCATTGGTATAACGCTGCAAATCAGCCGCAGCTTTTAGCTGTCGGCTGCATTTGCCTTGTTAGCTTCCGGTTGCTTTTAAGAGTCGTTTTGGAGGTAAAGAAACAACCGGATGGCCACAATCCTTTTCTTTCTTTTTGAGATCGGCGCAAATAGCCTTCAAATCATAATTAAATTTGGCTGCATGCGCTTCGCGAATCTTTCTGATTTCTTCAACAATCGGGTCTTTTTTCATGACTATTCTCCTTCAAGCTCCTCTGGAGAGCATATTACAGGGCATTCATACCCATTTTCTTCAGCAACCTTGGCAATCCCTTTTTTCATCTTTGCGTTATTGATGTGATGAAAGTTCCAAGTCACAAGAAAATCCATACCGTTGATAGTAGCCAAAGCAATGTGCAAAGCATCCTCAGAATGGCTCTCTGGGATCGGACCGACTTTTACTAACGCCGCTGCAAGCTCTTCTGCCTCATCCGTTATTTCCAGCACTGGTATCCTTTAAGAGCCTCCAATCGGCTCTCTGCTGCGATAGGATCTCCTCCCTTAGCTTCCTCCAAGACCAGTGCCGATATGTATGTGTCAAATTGCTGCCGACTTTCTTCCCACCATTCCCGGGTGATTTGTTGTCGAGCCACCGTCACGATATCTCGGCTCGGGCGACTGGCATAGTAACTGACAACGCTGGTTTCGATATAGATTTTCGGTTTCATGGTCCCCCAAAATAATGACAATTCATAACCGCATTATGGAAGCCAACCTTAGATTATATTTCCTATATGCAGTTTTATATCACCGCAAGACTGATAAGATATTTTAAACTATGCAATAAATAAAATATGTTTGTCAAGAAATGAAACTTACAGGGCAGGTCGGGTAATCCGTGTCTAAAAAGGAGATTCTATGCTGTTAAATCAAAAGATTCTTAAAAGACCTCTTATCAACGGCCTTTGTGGAAATGATGGTAGAAATATGGTTTTGTGTAACCATAACCCTTACAGGTGTACCCTCTAAGGCATCGCTATAGGAAGCACAGATAGTGGCAGCCAACTTCTGATTTTGTAAATGGGTGCCACAGGGAATCAGGACAGCAGGTCCAGGAACATTAAGTGTCTTCAGCACTTGATCCTGAGGCTTAGAAAGCCCATGAATGGCATCATTCTCTTTTTTATTCCGGCCTATGATCAATTTGGTGTCTTTGTCTAAGCGAAGATGGCGTCCCCATTTGAGTAATTCAATATCTTGATTATCCACATTTACCAGGTATTGAAGGAGATCCTTGAGTCTCCTTGAGAATCCGGGGTCCGTCAAAAGACAGCCACCAGAAGGTGTAGGATACTCTGAGATACCAAGCCTTTGCGCCAATGCCATCTGTCTCTTTCTGGAGCGTCCGCTTATATCCAAAAGACTATCCCGATCAACCTGTCCCATCTTTTCAGGGATGGTCTCTGGAAGGAGCTTAGCACTTAGGGGTCTCAGGAGGTGGGCATGGTACCCTGACTTTCTGGCAATGAGCTTTAGTGTACCTTTGTTTTGTGACATAGGGCGCTGTCCTAGTACCTCCCCGGTAAAGATAAAGTCAAATCCCTCTCCTTCCATGATCTTTCCAGCTTCTTGCAGCATTAATATATGGCAATCTATGCAAGGATTCATAAAGCTTCCATAACCATGTTCAGGATTACGGAGTATCTCCAAGAAAGGAGAGGTTATATCCACTATCTTTAGAGGAATATTCAGGAGCTGGGCGGATTTTATTGCCTTCTCTGGGCCAAAAACTGGCGTCTTAAAATTTACTACTACCACAGAAATTCCCTGTTCCCTGATAATCGCAGTTGCCAATATACTATCCAGTCCTCCAGAAAATAACCCTAAGGCCTTTGTCATCTTTTATAAAATCTCTACAAAAGATTTTTGAAGGAGATTAACCATTCACACTTGATGATTTCTTTTATAATGTACCCTGCCATGTCCACTACTTGCCTACTTTGGTTGATGAGGGCTGAATCACTGGTAGCCACAATTCCGTCAAAATCCTTGAGGTACCTTTCCGGTACCTTTACTGCCAAAGCATCGCCATTAATTTGCCTTTCTTTCATGATTTCTCTCAAGTTGGTTGCAAAGACACCACTAAGGCTTATGGGGGAATCAAGTAAAATCAGGGTGTATATGGGTTCCAAGTTATGTAGAAGATTAAAGATGAGGCCAAGCGCACCCTCTGTGGTTTTTGAAATCTTATACCGGCTTGAAACTCCAGCTATATCACGGATAACCCCATCATTAGCATGAATAAGAGGCAGACCTTTTAGGGCACTTTCTAAAGTTATGATTACGTTATACCCATCCAGTGCCACATTGGCACCTCTGATACGCTCAATGGGTAGTAACTTCTCTTTTCTTAAGGTGGATTCCCTTTTTGAGAAGACACCGCGATGTAGTAAATCTCGATGAAGTCTATCTAACTGGTAGCGACTACCAACCAGCTCTAATGAGCCTTTTCTGGGATAACCTCTGTCTAAAAGGAACAGAAAATCCTTGCCTGCCTCATAGAGCTCTTTAAGCTGTAAATCTTCCTTCACATCTTCAAGAAATAGACCCTTACAGTCCCTCCTTGGCAAGCTCTTTTATCATATCCCTTTGCTTCTCGGTTATCTGTTTAGGAATCTTTACCACAACTTCTACAAAGAGATCCCCTTGACCTCCCCCGCGGAAACTGGGCAACCCATGTCCTTTTACACGCATCTTGGTACGGCTTTGTATGCCAGGTGGAACCTTTACATCTAGGTTCTTTCCTTCTAACGTGGGTACTTGAATAGTAGTACCCAGGATAGCCTCTGTAAGTTTGACCTCTTTTCTAATGTATAAGTTATTACCATCCCTTTTAAATAATGGGTGGTCCAAGACCTTGACTTGTACATAAAGGTCTCCACACTCAAGTCCTCTTCCTTCTTCACCTTTGCCAGGTATTTTTAGTTTTTTGCCTGTAGTAATGCCTGGTGGAATCTTTACCGAAATCCTCTCCGTTTTGCCACCTCTCATAAAGGAGATTACCTTCTCCGCACCAGTGGCCACATCATTCAAGGTTATAGGAAGCTCGTAGAGCAAATCGGCACCTTTTTTAACTCTTTGGGTTCTAGGACCAAAACCAAACATATCACCCATATTAAACTGTGGTCCACAGGTTCTATATCCTCTTTTGGCTCTGGATCCCCCAAAGATTCTGTTAAAGATATCCTCGCCTAACCCGAATTCTCTGAAAAGGCTGCCAAAATCGAAGTCTCTGAATATATCCTCCTGGGTAAATCTTCTATGGAATTCTGTTGAACCAAAGGCGTCGTACTGTTTCCTTTTTTCTGGATCGCTCAATACAGCGTAGGCCTCATTTATCTCTTTAAACTTCTCTTCAGCCGCCCTATCGCCTTTGGTTCTGTCAGGATGGTATTTCAAGGCCAACTTTCGGTAAGCCCTTTTTATCTCTTCAGTAGTGGCATCCCTTTTTACTCCCAAAACTTCATAATAATCTCTAGCCATTATTAGTACCTTCGGTTTAAGCTACACCCACAATGATAGTATGGGGAATCACCTGTGTCAACAAGAACACAGGATTTCATAATCCCCCTTTTTTCTCTAAAAGCTTATTTATTAAACTCTCTTTTTCAATATAACGGAGGATATCCCGTTTTCTCTCTTCGGTCATATCTTCCAACAGCTCCAGGATTTTCTGGGTGACTGTATCAAAATATGTCACACCGGTCTCAGCAACCTTCCATGCCTGCTCTTTTATATATTTTGGTCTTTCCCCCATCAAAAGCCAATGTTTATTTATACCAAATTTGACTTCTATCATAGATAAAGCTAATTGTGAAATATTAACCTTTCCCCTTTCTATGCCACACAAATGACTTTGAGAAATCCCGATTTTTGTAGCAAAGTCCCTCTGTGTTAGCCTATTCTCTTTTCTGACCGCTTGGATTCTCTCACCCAAACTTTTTTTATCTATTATAAATTTCTTACTTGACATTTATCTATTGTAGATTTATCCTCCGAAAAATTTGAGAATATTAAGCCGTTACTTCACATAATTAAAAGCCCCCGTGCCCGGTCAGGAATGGTCGGCATAGAGGGCCCCAAGGCAGATGCGTTTTTCAACCCGGCCACGCATCTGCCTTAAACCTTAGATTCTTTTTAATCTCAAGTCAATGATAAATTCAGACCACAATCCTAACGGGCAAGGGATGATTGAAGTTAAAGAATATAGGATGTTCGAAATCAGTGACCATGTCTTGAAGGCCACTACTAAATGTAAGAAAGGCTTTTCCTGTCTATCAGGAGAGAGAAAGGATCTCTGTAAGATAAGCTATTGTGTTTCAAATGAAATTTATTTCTTAAACCACTGTAATGATACATCGTGCGGTTATGCAATATCCTTTGGATATTCCTATGTTTGCACTTGTCCAACCAGAAAAGAGATATATAATAGATTCAATCAATAATATTCGTCCCACCTAACCATATTCACCTTAATCCAAATTTTTCTTCATTAAAAAATACTTGTCAACGTCCTTGTGGTTACCCCTTTGTATAAACGGTAAGAGAAGATTTCTTGCAAAATGCTTGACAATTAGTGTATCCCAATTATAGATTGCATAGAAAAGAAGGGCGCTTATGGAATCTAAGGTTACGGTGACATCCTTGCTTAAGATGAAACAGGAAGGTAAGAAGATTGTTATGCTTACTGCCTATGATTATCTTTACGCAAAAATAGCCGATGAGGCTGGGGTAGATGTCCTCTTGGTAGGTGATTCACTTGCCATGGTGGTACAGGGTAAGGAAAACACCCTTCCGGTTACTATGGATGAGATGGTATACCATACTGAGATGGTGGCTAGGGCTGCAAAAAGGGCTATGGTGGTTGGGGATATGCCTTTCATGTCATATCAGGCTTCTGTGGAAGAGGCCATCAGAAACGCCGGTAGATTTCTCAAAGAAGGAGGGGCCTCTTCGGTGAAAGTGGAGGGGGGTGCTCAAGTCTCTAAGCTCATCAAGGCCCTGACAACGGTGGACATTCCTGTAATGGCCCATATTGGCCTTACCCCTCAATCTATCCATAAACTTGGTGGCTTTAAGGTCCAGAGGGATGAAGATCGCCTTATCAGTGATGCACTTACAGTTGAAGATGCAGGTGCCTATTCAGTGGTTCTTGAGTGTATCCCTCAGGAAGTATCTCAGAAGATTACAGAAAGACTCACTATCCCCACTATAGGCATAGGTGCAGGTAGTGGATGTGATGGCCAGGTGCTGGTCATCCACGATGTTCTAGGATTATTTGAGAGATTTGTTCCAAAGTTTGTCAAACAGTATGCACAGCTTGGAAAGAAGACTCGCAAGGCCATTTCCCAATATGTAAGGGAGGTACAAGAAGGGGTATTTCCTTCCTCTGAGCATACCTACAAGTGAAACATTCATGACCTTCAGTCACAAAGAGATATGAAAATGGAATATAGGCAGGGATTAAAATTCAAAATACCAAATCCCAAATCTCAAATTCCAAATCCCAAATTCCAAACAATGTTTGGTATTTGATGCTTGGGATTTGGAATTTAAACAAGAGGAGCTAT
>DTXE01000189.1 GCA_012962595.1 Syntrophaceae bacterium
CCTGCAACCTTTAATTATGAACATTTTTGCACATGTGTCAAGCGTATTCATACCGGAGTTTCCTGCCCATCTGATAAGGCTGAAAGTCAGGAAACTCCGGTATGAATACGCTTGACACATGTGCAAAAATGTTCATAATTAAAGGTTGCAGGCACGTAGCTCAGGGGGAGAGCGCTACCTTGACGCGGTAGAGGTCGAGGGTTCGAAACCCTCCGTGCCTACCACATGAGAGGTTGAGAAAATCCCAGAAAATTCCATATGTAAATTCAACAGAGGGCATCTTAGTTTATATTTAAGATGCCTTTTTATTTCGTTCGCGGAGGATAGAGATTCATACCATTCAGGTAACCTTTTCAAATGGCAAAATAGTATCTTTTGCTAAAGGGACAACGGTTCTCGAAGTCTTAAAGACCACAAATGACACACTAGATTCTTTAGTAGCAGCAAGGGTAAATGGAAAGTCTGTGGATCTTAATTTTTCCCTAGAGAGTGACTGCAAATTAGAGGCCATTACCTCAGAATCTGAGGAAGGCTTGGAGATTCTCCGCCATAGTACTGCTCACATCATGGCCCAGGCCGTTAAGCAACTTTTCCCCCATGTAAAGATTGCCATTGGACCCCCTATAGAAAATGGATTCTACTATGACTTTGATTACCAAGGAACCTTTACTCCAGAGGATTTTCCCAAGATTGAAGCAAAGATGCAAGAGATTATAGATGATGATCAGGCCTTTGAGCGAAAGGAGCTCTCTAAAAGTGAGGCCTTGGAGATATTCCAAAAATTAGGAGAGGATTACAAAGTAGAGTTGATTAATGATATTCCAGATGAGGTAGTATCCATTTACCGCAATGGTGATTTCGTCGATCTATGTCGTGGACCACATCTGGCTTCTACCAAAAAGGTTAAGGCGTTTAAGCTAATCGGTGTTGCAGGTGCCTACTGGAGAGGGGATGAGACGAGAAAGATGCTCCAGCGGATATACGGCACAGCATTCTTCGATCCAGAAAGACTAAAGACACACCTGGAGAGATTAGAGGAGGCCAAAAGAAGAGATCATAGAAGATTGGGAAAAGAGCTAGAACTCTTTAGTTTCTCAGAAGAGGCAGGACCTGGCTTGGTTATATACCATCCCAAGGGAGCTATCCTCCGTAATATAATCGAGGACTTTGAGAAGAGAGAGCACCTAAGAAGGGGATACCAAATAGTTATGGGACCTCAACTTTTGAAATTGGATCTTTGGAAGAAATCTGGGCATCTTGAACATTACACTGAGTTTATGTATTTCACAGAGATCGAAGGGGAGAGGTATGGAATTAAGCCTATGAATTGCCTAGCACATATGCTAATTTATAAATCAAAGATTAGAAGCTATAGAGATTTACCTCTAAGATACTTTGAATTGGGTAAGGTCCACCGTCATGAAAAGTCTGGTGTGTTGCACGGACTCATGCGGGTCAGAGAGTTCACCCAGGATGATGCTCATATCATCTGTATGCCAGAGCAACTGGAATCTGAAATCAAGGGGGTTATAGACTTTGTGAGGGACGTCATGGGCATTTTTGGTTTTGATTATGAGGTAGAGGTAAGCACCCGTCCAGAGAAGTCTATAGGAACAGATGAAGATTGGGAAAAGGCTACCCAAGCCCTCTTCTCAAGCCTTAATGACTATCAGATGCCTTTCACCATCAACCAGGGTGAGGGTGCATTCTACGGTCCAAAGATAGATATTAAGCTTAAAGATGTGTTGGATCGGAGGTGGCAGTGTGCAACTATCCAGTGCGATTTTACATTGCCTGAACGTTTCGATTTGAACTACATTGGGAAAGATGGCCAAAAACATAGGCCAGTTATGCTTCATCGAGTCATTATTGGTGCCATAGAAAGATTTTTAGGGGTTCTTATAGAACACTATAGAGGGGCCTTTCCTACATGGTTAGCTCCCGTCCAGATGATAATTCTTACGGTCACCGAAAGGAATGATTTATATGCTACCAGGGTTTATGAGATTCTTTTAAATGAGGGTTTCCGAGTAGAGAGGGATTTTAGACATGAAAAGTTGGGCCTTAAGATTAGGGAGGCTCAAATACAAAAAATCCCCTATATGTTAGTTATCGGTGATAAAGAGGAGAGGGAAGGGGGGGTATCACCCCGAAGAAGGGATGGAAGAAACTTAAGGCTTATGAGACTCCATGATTTTATCCGACTGGTGAAGGATGAGTGTCAGGAGCCCTTTAAAAAACTTAGGAGGTGAAGGGCATAGAAAAAAGGGTTAACGAACGGATCAGGGCTAAAGAGGTCAGGCTAATAGGTCCTGATGGTAAACAGCTGGGGATTTTTTCTTTAGGAGAGGCTTTAGCACAAGCCAAAGAAGTGGATATGGACCTGGTAGAAGTAGCACCGGATGCCGAGCCTCCAGTCTGTCGGATAATGGATTACGGCAGGTATAAATATCAGTTAAAGAAGAAACAACAGGAGGCCAAAAAGAGACAGGTGCAGGTTCAATTAAAGGAGATAAAAATCAGTCCCAAGACCGAAGAACATGATTTTCAATTCAAGTTGCGGCATATTAGGAAGTTTCTAATTCAGAAAAATAAGACAAAGGTCTCCATGTTGTTCAGGGGACGACAGATAGTATACGTGTCTTCAGGCATGGCTATTATGAAGAAAATCGTGGATGGAATCAGTGATATAGGTGTTGTAGAAAAGGAGCCCTATCTTGAAGGTCGAAATATGGTTATGATCCTTGCTCCCAAATGAGGAGGAATTTTTATCATGCCAAAAATGAAAACAAACAGAGGGGCGGCAAAACGATTTAAGGCTACCGGTTCTGGTAGGATACGCAGAAACAGGGCCTTTTCCAGTCATATCTTGACAAAGAAGAGTGCAAAGCGTAAGAGACGACTGAGACAAACGGATTTGGTCCATAAAACAAATGAGAAGGGCTTAAGGAGATTACTTCCTTATATGTAAATAGTTTTCAATTTTGAGTGAGGGAGCTTATATGACAAGAGTCAAAAAAAGCGTGGCTTCCCGAAGGAGAAGAAAAAGGGTATTAAAACTAGCTAAAGGCTACCGAGGTGCTCGGAGTAAACTTTATAGGACAGCCACCGAAGCTGTAGACCGTGCCTTGAAATATGCCTATCGTGATCGGAGGACAAGAAAAAGGGATTTTAGAGGGCTCTGGATTACTAGGATAAATGCTGCAGCCAGACTACATGGCATTTCCTATAGTAGACTCATGGACGGTATAAAAAAGGCGGGGATAGCTATAGATAGAAAGATATTAGCAGAACTTGCAGTGAGCGATCAGCAGGCCTTTTCTAAGGTGGTAGAGGAAGCACAGCGAAGCCTTGAGAGCATGACCCATTAACACCTTCCCTTTTGTTAAAAGTTTGTCATCGGTAATTATAGTGAATGTCATTAGTCAATAGTCATTTGTCACTACATTTGGCTGTTTGGCGGTTCGCTATTCGCAAAGAGCAAATAGCAAATTAAATAGACTGATGACTTCTATGATGATAGACAGGCTCAAAAAGATAGAGAATGAGGCAGTACGCGCCCTCCAGAATGCCCGGGATGAAGAGACCCTTAACCAGCTAAAGATAAAATATCTGGGGCGAAAGGGACTAATTACTAATATCTTCAGGGAATTGGGGAAGCTTCCTGCCGGTCAAAGACCTGAGGTAGGAAGAGTGGCTAACGAAATTAAGACCTTGGTTTCCAAGGAATTGAATTCGGCACTGAAAAGGATTTCAAGAGAGAAGGAAAGAGAGGCCCAACCCCAATTGGATATCACACTCCCTGGTAGACGGCCAGTCATAGGCACTCTTCATCCCATTAGCCAAGTAATTGATGAAGTATGTGGAATATTTTCAGAGCTGGGATTTGAGATAGTGGAAGGCCCAGAGGTAGAATTGGATTACTACAACTTTGAGGCCTTAAACATCCCAAAGGAGCATCCTGCAAGAGACATGCAAGATACCTTCTATATCTCTGATAATGTTGTTCTGAGGACGCATACTTCACCTATTCAAATCAGGGTTATGGAAAAACAGCAACCACCGGTACGTATGGTGGCTCCCGGAAAGGCATATAGATGTGATTCTGATATCTCCCACACTCCCATGTTTCACCAGGTGGAAGGTTTGATGGTGGGTGAGGATATATCCTTCAGCCATTTAAAAGGTATTCTAACCATTTTTGTGCATCACATGTTTGGTGAAGATATCTTATTAAGATTCAGGCCCAGTTTTTTTCCTTTTACAGAGCCAAGTGCGGAGGTGGATATTCTGTGTGTGATTTGTCATGGAAGGGGCTGCAGGGTATGCTCTCATACCGGGTGGCTTGAGGTCATAGGATGTGGGATGGTTCATCCTGAGGTATTTAGGGTAGTGGGATATGATCCTGAAGCAGTAACTGGCCTGGCCTTTGGAATGGGGATTGAACGTATCGCTATGCTCAAGTTTGGTATAGAAGATATAAGGATGTTTTTTCAAAATAATATTAGATTCTTGAAGCAATTCTTTTAGAACCCATGAAACATTCATGACCTTCAGTCACAACCAAATATGAAAATGCAACCAAATAAAGGAGC
>DTXE01000190.1 GCA_012962595.1 Syntrophaceae bacterium
AAAGTATTCTTGTAATGGTTATATGCTCTTATAAACTCTGCATGAGGCCAGATCATATATGGTGTGCGGATATAACCTGTACCCTCATCATTTCCTAAGGAAAAGCCTTGATTATCAGTGTCTTCCCATTGAAAGGTGCCATACCAATTCATATAGTTCTTTAGCCAATATTCAATGGAGAATGTGTATTCCCTCTTCTTCTCTGTTACAGAATAAGGTATGCCATGACGTTCCCTATCAAAAGAGAAACTTATCTTAAGATTTGAGCTAAGATGGCAGGTTAAATCTATAAACAGGTCATCGGCATCCCTACCCATATGGTGTCCTATTAGGCGGCCTTTATAACGGTAGGTCAACCCCTCGTTTGATGCGGCATGATGATACCATGAGAAGTTCTCAACCATATTGGTGTTTGCGTATTCCAGACGAAGGTCTATTTTGTCTAAAGCAAGAACCCGTGGGAGGTAAAGTCCAAATAGATGGGCCCAGCCACTATCCCCACCACAGTGTTCCCCGTAAAGGGTTATGGGTTGAATTTTTAGTGGGATTCTTAAGTTCCAATCTGTGCCAGCATGGTAGTTTGCCTTTCCACCGTGGATTCCCCTTAAGCCAAAGATAGTATCCCACAAGTCTACAGTGACACAGGTTAAGGTCCCTCCCCATTCAAAGACAGGATGTGGTTTAATACTACATTTAGCTCCCCAGAAATTGGGCTTTCTATAATAAGGGTCAGGGTTTGGCCGATTCTCCTCCAGTTGGGCAATAAAAAAGCTGAACTTAGTGGCACCCATATATCTGAAAAGCCAAGGAAGGATTATGGGTGTGCTATTGCCCGCCTTAAACATCCTAAAGGACTCTGCGTTATTGGTGAGTAGCAGATTTCCATGCCTGCCCTGGCCCCACCACATAGTATCAAGGCCCCCCTCAAACTCAAACGGGCCAAGAGAAGATTTCCCGTATGCCTCAATAACATCTGCAGTAAAACCAAGATGATTTCTCTGTCGGAATTCGGGATGGACAAGAAAGGCAAAGCGACTCCCTAACCCTCCTCGTGCTATAAATCCTCCTTGGAAGTTGCTATCCTCTCCATAGAGCCTACCGGCCTCATTTTCCATATCCATGGAGCCACCTAAGTAAGGATATTCAAAATAAAATGATTGTGCGGGCTTTAGGTAGTTTAAGTAATCTGTTTCACCACTGAGGATATCCATCTCCTCCCTAAATTCTCTCTTAAGCCTGTTTAGGAGGTGGGGTATGATTTTGGAGGACTTACCCTCCAACTTATATTTTTTTTCAGCCTGCTCAATTAGTAAGGCAGCCTCCATCCTGGTTAAAGGTAGTTGACCTGCTATATAACTTTCCATATAGCCCAAATTGCTGAGCTTTTCTATATAAGGGTAAACCCAGCTTCCCAGTGGCACATTAGGACTGGCGGCTTGGATTGGGGAGGCAATTGAGAGAAATAGAAAATAGAAAATAGAAAATAGAAAATAGAAAACTTTTGGGGACATGGGTTTATTCTGTGTGAGTAACTACTTGCTTTATCTGATAGATTTTGGAAAGTGATATGGCATTGTGGGGAAGAAATATCAAACCTAATAAGATGATTAAACCCACATTTATAAAATGCAGCATTATGGCAAAGGTTAATGCCTCTGATTTTGGTATCTTAAATAAGGTCAAGGCTATTATGACAAAAATATGAAAATTGCCCACAAAACCAGGGGCAGCAGGAAGCATCACACCTAAGGCCGTAAGGGTCAATACGGTATAGGCTGCAATTAATGGTAAATCAAATTTGAAGGAAAGAAATAGGAGGTAAATAATAAACCCAATAGTAATCCATAGAGTAACTGATAGAAATGCAACAAAGACATTTTTTCTAAGTGAAGGAAGGATCTCGAGGCCATCAAGAAACGAGGTTAGTAGGTGAATCATCCTTTTTGAAATACTATGAGGGAATTTTGAGGAAAATCCATTAATTACCTTAGTAGAATAATCCCTTTTTATGGCCAGTGAAAGTAACAAAACAAAAAGCGAGAAAAACATAGTTAGCATTATAATTCCTGCATTAGCCACCCACTTAGGTAAGGGAACTGTAGCAATTACAAAGGCAAGGACTATCATCAGGGTCAGTCCATCAAATACCCTTTCAATGGTAATTGTTGCCAAGGTAGAGGACAATCCTAAACCATATTTTCTATTCAAAAGGTAGGGACGCGCAAATTCACCAAGTCTTATAGGTAGAAGGAGTATTGCCATGTAGCCAACCGATGTGAGAGAAAAGAGTGTCCATTGGTCAAGTCTCTTTACAGGTTCAAGGATAAGACCCCATCGATAAGAACGTAGCCACTGGGAAAATAGAACAAGTAGGGTTACGGGAATCAAGTAGATGTACTCTGCCTGAGAAAAGGCCATCTTTAGATCTTTCAGGTTAACCTTTCTGAAGGCCAGATATAGAAATATACCACTCAATATAAGGCCAAACACAAAACCTTTCTTCATTTATGCACCAGTTAGCGACAGCTTCTTCCTGAAATAATCAATGGTTCTTTGTAAGGCCTCCTCCATGGTAACTTGGGGGGTCCACCCTAGTAGCTCTTTTGCCTTGGTTATATCAGGTCTTCTGACACGGGGATCATCAGCAGGAAGAGGCTTGTATTCCATCCTGCTCTGGCTTCCTGTAAGCTCCAGGACCATACGGGCAACATCTAAAACTGGAAGTTCATGGGGATTACCTAGGTTTATGGGGTCGTGAATGGATTTTGTGGTGCATAATTCTTCATTTTTGTAAAGGAAGCTATCCCTGTTTGTCCTTTGTTCTATGGTCCTATCAGCTTCTTTTAAAAGAACTTTTATAATGCCTGAAACCATATCATCAATATAGCAGAAGCTCCTGGTTTGAGAACCATCCCCATACACTGTCAAAGGTACACCTCGCAGAGCCTGAACAATAAAGTTTGATACCGCCCTTCCGTCATCTGGCCTCATTCTGGGACCAAATGTATTGAAGATACGAACAATTCTGGTGTCTAAACCATGATAGCGGTGATAGGCCATGGTTATTGCCTCGGCAAAGCGCTTTGCCTCATCATATACCCCTCTTGGGCTTATGGGATTTACATTCCCCCAGTATTCTTCTGATTGTGGGTTTACTAGGGGGTCTCCATAGACCTCCGAGGTGCTTGCAAGGAGAAACCGTGCAGCTTTGGTCTTTGCCAGACCCAGGGCCTTATGAGTGCCGAATGCACCTACTTTAAGGGTGTGAATAGGAAACTCCAGGTAGTCCTTGGGGCTTGCAGGTGATGCAAAATGGAGTACCGCATCCAGATCTCCTTCGATGTAAATATAATTGCAAACATCATAGTTTATAAATTTGAACTGTGGATGTCCCATCAGATGAGCGATGTTATCAGAATTTCCGGTAAGGAGATTGTCCATACAGATTACTTCATGGCCAAGTTTTAGAAGTGCATCGCAAAGATGGCTTCCTATGAAGCCTGCACCACCTGTGATTAGAATACGAGCCATGAACCACCTTATTAAAGGAAGATGACGGATATGGGATGTAAGATAAAAATCTGAAATCTAAACATCTACCATGTAAATCCTTGAATTTGGGCAGGCTACCGCCATTCAGGATGTGGAGAGATCCATCAGAAGTTGCTGAATTTGTTAGAAATTTCCAGTTCCGTCAGTTTAGTAATATATGATTCAGGATACAGGATTCAGGATACATAATGATTATTCCTCTGAAATCTCTTTTCTATCTCCCATCTTTGTATCTTGTATCCT
>DTXE01000191.1 GCA_012962595.1 Syntrophaceae bacterium
AAAGAGATGTGTCCCAAAGGCCTCAAAGCCTATTGTATGTTTAATAATGTCTCCATGTATGAAGATGCCTTGGATTTTAAGAAGATGATTGTAAACCCCGTTAGAATTTATTCTAACGGGGCAAGTGGAGCCTTCTGACAGGGTAAACTAGTTCAATTGAATCTTCTTAGAAGGGTAGGCGTCCTAAAAAAGGGGATTTCCCAGAAATCCTCCTGCCTATAAATAAAGGAGCTATTTTCACATGAAGTAGAAGGATTTTTATCAGGAAAGAGCTTCTTTTTGGAAGACACAGAGGAGAAATGGTTAAGCTCTGGCATAAAAATGCCTTATAAGGCAAATATGGAAGCCATTTAATCGGAGCCTTTAGAAAAGTATGACTCGGGCTAGATTTGAACAGTTAGTCACCAAGGCAGTCAAGGACTTGCCGCAAGGATTCAAGAAGAAGATGGAAAACATTGCCATTGTGGTAGAAGACTGGCCTTCCAGAGAGATACTTTCCTCTATGGGCATCAGACGCAGAAATAACCTACTAGGCCTATATCAGGGCGTGCCTTATCCCAGGCGAGGCTTTGACTATGGCAATGTCCTACCTGATAAAATAACCATCTATCAAAGACCCATAGAATCCCTGTGCAGAACAGACCATGATGTAAAAAGAAAGATCCAGGAAGTGGTTATCCATGAAATCGGTCACTATTTTGGTCTTACAGAACAAAAATTGGGTGAGTTGGAAGAGAATATTAATAAATATTAACAATTTCATAAAGTTATATAAAAAAGCCATTCCTTGCTTTAAATTTTATTGAAGTTTACATAATATATATTATCAGAACTTAACCTTGAGAACAAAAATTAATTATTACTAGCAACCTGTAGGTTTTCCTATCTATTCTTCCACTCTTGTGTCTGATGAAAAGGCCACCTGTTAGACCCTGGGAGAGGGCCACCTTTAAGCCAACTATAGGCAACTTCACCGGTCATTAGTCATATTTAATTTGCTCTTTGCCAATAGCGAACCGCCAGCAGCCAATAACTGATGACATTTATGCAGTTAAGTCTTATCCTTGGAGGTAAAAACTAAATATATACTTTATATTTTTGAGTTAACTTCCTGAAAATAAAAGGCTATGTTAAAGATTATTTCAGACAGCTTGAAAAACTTCCTTTGATTTGTATTTCCTGGCGTTTATGGCTAGATGCATCGATATCTCTATAAGATATTATATATTATTATCATATTAAAACATTGAATTTTCCTTTTTGCTATAATATAAGGAAATTAGCATATATGTTTGTATATATTAAGATATATAATATCTAACACAGCTAAGAATATATCTAAGCTGGCAGGAGGGCCAGTATGGAAGCAGTCTTGACAGATGAGGTATTGAAAGGGCTTACTGAGAAAGCAAGTAGGGCGGTTAAAGACCTGCCATACAACTTACAGGGCCCAGCATTACAAACAATCCTTCACTTCCTGCTGGAACAGGAAATCAAGCGAGAGATAAAGAGGGTTGACACTACCCTTTCAGTAGATAAGGAAAAGGTCGTTACTTATACCAACAGGCAGGAGATGCTGAATTATATCCTTTCTACTCAGGTTGATTACGGAAAATACGATATGTTGTTGAATAAAGGTGACTTATTGACTAAGTGCCTTGTGCTCCTTCATGTGTTGGGTAACCAATTAGGTATTAGAGACCTAACCCCTCCTGAGATGGAAAGGATCTTCAGACACCTGGGTATTCCTTCAGTATATAAGACCAATATCAGTAATATATTGAGGAATTCAAGACACTATGTTACCAGAATCAAAGAGGGAAAAGGCTACAGGTACACTCTAACCAGATTTGCTCAAGAGCTGATTGAAGAGAAACTGGCAAAAATCGAATCGGGGAGGTGAAGAAGCCTACAGCCATCGAATGATTCTAATCCCTTTCCTTTCATCAAGCCTGGTGATACCCTCTTCTATGGCCATCTGAATGGCCTCATTATATTCATCTGTGGTTATGGAACGATTTATCTCCGGATATTTATAGGCAAGGCCACAGGGCCGGTACTGGGGCATTACGTTTACGTAAGTATTGGGTGATATTTCTTTTGCCAGAAATCTCATAATATTCCTGGTACCAGCTAAATTATGGGGCATGACTAGATGGCGTACAAGTAAGCCTCTGTATGCTATACCTCTTTCATCCATTTTTAAGTCTCCAACCTGTCTATACATTTCCTTTAAAGCAGCCCGTGCCGCTATAGGGTAATTTTTGGCATGGGAGTATTTCTCGGCTACCTCTCCTTCCCAATATTTGAAATCTGGCATGTATATATCAAATATACCATCAAGTAATTTCAATGACTTAATCACATCATAGCACCCGGTATTGTAAACTAAGGGTATGTGTAACCCACCTTCGATGGCTATGGTCAGTGCTGATAAAATCTGGGGTATTACATGTGTGGGGGTAACGAAATTGATGTTGTGGCAACCTATCTTCTGTAAAGAAAGCATCATATTTGCAAATTCCTCCGATGTAACCTCTCTTCCCTCTCCCATATGGCTGATTTCATAATTTTGGCAGAAGATACAAAGTAGGTTGCACCAGGCCATAAATATGGTGCCTGAACCATGGGTTCCCACCAGTGGGTCTTCCTCTCCAAAATGTGGATTGTAGCTACTGACTATGGCATGTTTCCCTGTCTTACATGTACCTCTCTCCTCAGCCAACCTATTAACTCTGCAATTTCTAGGACATAGATGGCAATTTTCTATAATCTTATAAGCCGCCTCTATCCTTTTCTCTAATATCCCCTTTTTGTATGTCTCAATATATGAGGGCTGAAACAAAAATAGACCTCCTTCTATTCAGACAAGATGAATTCTTTAATGAAAAGATTGTGCTGTTTCTCGCTTAGCAAGCTAGAAGTTGGGGTGTCTCCATAATCATGTCCGGGCCAGACGATAGTATCATGGGGAAGGGTCAGTATCTTCTCCTTAATGGATTTAATTAAGGTATCCATGGAACCTCCCGGTAAATCAGTTCTGCCTATTCCTTCTACAAAGAGAGTATCCCCTGTAAACAGATTTTTGTCAGTATATAGGCATATACTTCCAGGTGTATGCCCAGGGGTATGGATGACTTTCAATTCAACATTGCCCACCTTAATAATATCCTCATCATCCACTAAAACCTGTGCGGAGGGTGAGGTCTGGCCACCCAAGGCAAAACTGAAAAGCCCATAATCCACAGAGGTTAAAGATGGGGCATCCAGCCTGTGGATTACTATCTTGGCCCCTGTGGCATCTGCAATTGCCTTATTACCACAGGTATGATCAGGGTGTGAATGGGTATTGATAATATACTCTACCGTAAAACCTAAGTCTTTGACTTTGTTGAGAATTATCTGTTCCTCACCCCCTGGGTCTATAATCACCCCTTCCTTCTTTTCCTCACATCCCACGATATAGGAAAATACCGCCATAGTCCCTACTTTTATCTGCTTAATGATCAAACTCTTACTCCTTCAGCGAAGCCAGGCAATGTAGCTATTAACAGGAACACCGATAGACTCAGCAACAGGTCTGCACTTGGCCATAAGAAGATGTAGTATATTACCTCGCTCGGGCAGATGAGATAAGGTTTCATAATATCCCATACCTTTGGCAACAATCAATTTTGCTGTGTCAAAGGTTTTCATAAATGACTCAGACACCATAGTCAAATCCAAACCCACGGTAGCCGTTCCGGTTGTGGATACCCTTTTAAACTGGCCTAATGTTCCTGATAATCTAAGATCCTCCATGGTAAGATCGTTTTGAACCGGGTCTTTTTTAACCACATAGATAACTTCAAAATTTTGCTTCTCAAGGTGTCTGATTAAAGGGAGGTCAAAATACTGTTCGCCCGCATTATCCGCAAGAAATAAGATAGTTCCCTCATTTTTTTCAAGTAATTTCTCAAGTTTTTCTTCATGGTCTACCGCAAAATTGACCTCACCTTTTATATCGGCTTCAACCTCCTCTGATTTTCGAAAAAAATCTATGGCATTCCCCAGCACTGAGAGCTTAAGCAGGGATTTAAAATCCTTTCCATAAATAGGTGCCACCTCTTTAAATATCCTCTTTGCCATGTTCATGGCACCCCTTTTCATCTCCAGATAAGGGTCTGCATTGCGGGTTATATCAATTATTACTCCATGAAATTTGGTGGCAATCTGGGCGGGTATGGCACTATCTGAAAACTCTTGATTAAGGATATTAAGGGCAGAGGTTTTTGCCAGGCTCCTTTTTGCTCTATCTGGTGTAGCCAGATTAACTGCCTGATCTATAAGGCGTTTTAAACAATGGTAACATTCTTCTCCAATCTTCACAAATGGGCATTATATCTCAGAAAGTCAAGCACTGCAATCTATACCTTCTTTTTTCTACTATTTGGTTAATCTGAGATATCTTAACGCTCATCTTGGCAATCTCCCCTTTTTATGTTACAAAGCCATTTTATGATTGACCTTCACATCCATACCTCTGCCAGCTCAGACGGACAGCATACTCCTCAGGAGATATTTGAAATGGCTCGTGAGGTTGGTCTTAAGGCTATAGCCTTTGCCGACCATAACTCTATTGATAATGTTGAAGCAGGCTTACAATTGTCCAGAGAATATGGAATTGAGTTCATACCATCTATAGAGATAGATACATACCTTGACCAATGGGATATTCACATCCTGGGGTATTTCATCAATCATAAAGATAAGGGGCTCAAAGAGTGGCTGGATGAGATTATAGAAGCAAAGAGAGGTCAGGCATTCCAAAGATTTAAGAAACTCAAAGAGATAGGTTTTGTCATAGACTTTGAGGATGTTCTTCGATTCTCAGAGGGGAAGATCCCCACAGGGCTTTCTTATCTAAAGGCCATATTGAGCAGAGAAGAAAATCTAAATGACCCCAGAATCAGAGTCTACATAGATGGAGAACGATCTTCTTCGCCTTATTATAACTTTTATAGAGACTACATAAAGGATGGCAAGCCTGCCTTTGTTCCCTTAGAGGTCTCCCCTACCCCACAGGTTATAGACCGCATAAAGGCCCTTGGGGGTATACCTATTTTGGCCCACCCTATGGATACCAAAGATGAAATCATCCATAGACTCATAAAACAGGGATTAATGGGCTTGGAGGTATATACCAGCTATCATTCCCCTGAACAGGCTGCCCGTTTCTTGAGCCTTGCCAAAAGGCTTGATTTACTGGCCACCGCAGGCTCAGACTTCCACGGGGCAAAAATGAAGCCCGACATCAAATTGGGTCAACTAAATGGAGACTACACAGAACTGCTTCAAGAACTAAAAAAGGCTTACCTGAAAATGGAGAAAGGGAGGAAAAGATGACTAATTTTAGAGATCGTATCCTTCGGGCTGCAAAGCTGGATGTTAACCTATATGAGGAGGTTGAGGCTGACAAGGGGGCACTGGGTCAGGCCATGATGGTTGTTGTTCTCTCCAGTGTAGCAGCCGGGGTAGCAATTATTAAAGAGGGAGGGCCTAGTGGGATTTTGATAGGGACAATTATGGCGCTTATCGGGTGGTATGTCTGGGCCTATCTCACCTATTTGATTGGTACAAAACTTCTTCCAGAACCACAGACCAAGGCGGACCTCGGTGAGTTGCTACGAACCATTGGATTTTCAAGCTCCCCTGGCTTGATTCGAGTACTGGGTATCATACCAGATCTGAGGGTAATTGTCTTTCCAGCAGCCTCCATCTGGATGTTCGTGGCAATGGTGATTGCGGTGAGACAAGCCCTTGATTACAGGGGAACATTGCGTGCTGTGGCCGTTTGTGTGATCGGCTGGGCTGTTCAGGTACTAATCATTTTATTGTTGTTTTATATTTTGGGTGGATTTCCAAAGGCA
>DTXE01000192.1 GCA_012962595.1 Syntrophaceae bacterium
ACGGTCTGGAAATGTTCATTTCTTTGGCGATCTGAGTAACTGTTCCCCATACACCATTTAATTGACCATAAAGTGCTTTAATGGCTATCGCAAAACGTATCTCGGTAGTTAGATCAGTACGTCGGAAAAATTTTGTCGATTCAAATTGAACCGTGAGTGGATAGTGAGGGATTGCTTGGAATGGAAAGGCCATAAAGATAAAGTCCAATAGTTAAAGGATTAAAAAAATATTCCGATCCTTTTATACATGAAATTGGACTCTGTGTCTCGTGGTATATGCCTTATTGGCAATATGCTTATGGCTATTTCGGATAATTAAAACTGAAAAATTAGTACTGGTTAATTATTAACCAAATAAAAGTGTAAACTGAGAAATGAAGACACTGTAAATACTAAATCTCCATCATTTCTTGCTATTTCTGCAATAGCAGAATCTTTTTTTACAGTAACAATATCCGAAAGGGGCTTAAGCATCTTGAGGAAAGCAGAAGGGATTGAGGTAGATGTTAAAACCCAACTCCCAGCTCAAGAATTGAGGAATGCTGTTAAGGATTGCTACGGATTGATTATAAGATCTGCTACTAAGGTTACAGCAGATATTATAGAAGCAGCTCCTAAGCTTATGGTCATTGGAAGGGCAGGTATAGGCTTGGATAATGTGGATATAAGATCTGCTACAAAAAGGGGCATTGTGGTTATGAATGCACCCGAAGGTAATGTAATTACTACCGCTGAGCATACCATATCTATGATGTTGGCCCTTTCCAGAAATATCCCCCAGGCCACGGCCTCCATGAAGAAAGGCTTGTGGGAAAAGAAAAGGTTTCAAGGGAGGGAGGTATTTAACAAAACTTTAGGCATAGTGGGGTTAGGAAGGATTGGAAAGGTAGTTGCTGATCGGGCCAAAGGGCTAAAGATGAATGTGATTGGTTATGATCCCTATATATCACCGGAAGTTATCCAAAAACTAGGAATTGAGCTGGTTTCCCTTGACGAACTTTATAAGAGGGCTGACTTCATAACCATCCATACCCCTAAAACCAAGGAAACTGTAGGAATGATTGATGGGAAGGCTTTCAGGAAGATGAAAACAGGGGTAAAGATTATCCACTGTGCCCGAGGAGGTATTGTGGATGAGAAGGCCCTCTATGAGGCTATTGTTGAGGGCAAAGTCAGTGGTGCTGCCTTAGATGTGTTTGAAAAGGAGCCCCCTAGAGATAATCCTTTGCTTAAGCTGGACAATGTAATCTGCACTCCTCATTTGGGAGCCTCTACAGCGGAGGCTCAGGAAAATGTGGCTGTGAACATAGCGGAACAGGTAGTAGATTATCTTTTACACGGGATTATTAGAAACGCTGTTAATGTTCCCTCAGTCAGTGCTGAGGTTATGTCCCAACTGAGCCCCTATCTGGTTTTGGCTGAAAGACTGGGAAGTTTTCACGCCCAGATGGCTAAGGGTGGAATACAGAAGGTATCCATTGAATATATTGGGGATGTTGCAGAAATGGATTTCACTCCCATCACCATCTCTCTACTTAAAGGCTTACTCACACCTATCTTGAAGGATGTGGTAAATTTCGTAAATGCACCATTTATTGCAAGGGAACGAGGTATTAGGATTACAGAATCCAAGAGTAGGGAAGCTTCTGATTTTACCAATCTCATCACCATACATGTCAAGACCAACAAAGAGGAAAACACCATTTCCGGTACCATCTTTGGAAAAAAGGAGCCTAGGATTGTTCGCATAAACTCCTTTAGGCTGGAGGCAGCTCCTGAAGGGCATATGTTACTGATCCAAAATATTGACCGCCCTGGCGTGATTGGAAACATTGGTGTCACCTTGGGCAAGCGTGGCATTAACATCGCTCGCATGCAGGTAGGGCAGGAGATGGAGAGGGGTCGAAATATCATCCTGCTCACCACTGACACACCTGTTTCTAAAACAGTTCTGAACGAAATACTGAGTTTGCCTTATGTAGTCTCGGCATTACCTTTGGAATTATAAGGGAGGTTTAGATTATGAGTGAGGAGGAAAGAGGCTTTACCATAAAAGATAGAAGGCGTATTTTTAAACAAGAAGGGCCAAAAAAGGAAGAGAAAGAGCCTGAAGCTCGGGCCAGGTCCCAAGAGACTCGAACTGAAGTGCCCCTACCTGGAGTGAATTTTTCCACATTTATACTTTCCCTAAGTTCTTCGGCCCTAATGCATTTAGGAGAAATTCCAGACCCTGTTTCCAAAGAGAAAAAGAAGGATCTTTCCCTAGCCAAACATACCATTGATGTAATCGGTATGCTGCAAGAAAAGACCAAAGGGAATCTTACTGATAATGAGAAGAAATTAATGGACGGTATTTTATATGACCTCCGCATGCGATATGTGCAGCAGGTGGGTAAGTAAAAGAGCGAAGGGCAAAGATTTCTGGGAGGATGATTAGATGTTAAAGAATAAATTCAAGAGGCACCGCCTAACCTTTATAATAGCTATGTTTTCTTTTGTATTGGGTGTAGCAATAACTTGTGGCTTGAAATTGACTAGTGATACCAAGGCCTCAAGTAACCCAGCTATAACCCTCCAATCTACTCTCCAAGGGCAGGGAGGCATACCCCGGTCATTTACAGAAGTGGCCAAAAACGTTGGTCCCGCAGTGGTAAACATAAGTACTGTCAAGACTCTTAAGGGAAGTGGACGCGTCTTTAGACATTTCTTTGGTCCCTTTGAAGGAGGACCTTTCCAAGATTTTTTTGATAAGTTTTTTGAAGGAATTCCAGAGGAAGATATAAAACAAAAGAGTCTAGGTTCTGGTTTTATTATTGATAAAGAAGGATACATCATTACCAATAACCATGTAGTGGAAGATGCTGAAGAGATAAAGGTAACACTTTCTAATGGTAAGGATTTTGAGGGCAAAGTTATAGGACGTGATTCTAAAACGGACATTGCCCTCATCAAGATAAAGTCCTGGAAAGATCTCCCCACAGTCAAACTGGGCGACTCAGATACATTGCAGGTGGGGGAATGGGTTATTGCTATTGGAAATCCCTTTGGATTCGAAAATACGGTAACTGCAGGGATTATCAGTGCCAAAGGAAGGGTTATTGGGGCTGGGCCCTATGATGACTTTTTACAAACAGATGCCTCTATTAACCCGGGTAATAGCGGGGGACCGTTGATAAATATCCGAGGCGAGGTGGTAGGTATCAATACTGCCATCATTGCAGGAGGACAGGGAATAGGTTTTGCCATCCCTATAAATATGGCCAAAGAAATCCTGCCCCAACTGAAAGAAAAGGGCAGGGTTACCAGAGGGTGGCTTGGTGTCATGGTTCAACATGTTACCCCTGAATTGGCCAAGTCCTTCGGCCTTAAGGAAGAGAGGGGAGCGCTGGTTTCCGATGTCACCCCTAGAGGGCCAGCAGATAAGGCCAAAATTAAGCGGGGCGATATAATTATTGAGTTTGATGGGAAACCTGTGAATAAGATGACGGAGCTACCAAGGATGGTAGGCATGACTCCAGTAGGGAAGAAGGTGGCGGTGAAGGTGTTGAGGGATGGTGAGGAGAAGATTTTCTGGGTTACCATTGGAGAATTAAAGGAAGAAAAAATGGCAGAATTTCGCCCCAGTGAGCATGAGCTTGATCTAGGTATTACCGTTCGAGAGCTCACTCCCGTACTAGAGCGGCGCTACGGATACACTCAAGAAAGAGGTGTGCTCATAATCCGTGTGAGAAGGGGAAGCCCTGCCCATAAGGCAAATCTTAGGCCAGGAGACCTTATTAAGGAAATTAATGGGAGGCTGATAACCAGTATAGATGATTACCGGGCCCAAACTAGGAAAATAAAAAAAGGGGATATAGTTCGCCTTTTGATAAAACGAGGAGAGGGGACTCTATACGTGGCCTTAAAGGTAGGTTAAAAACCGTGAAATTGCTATCCCCAGCAAAGATAAATCTGTACCTTAAAATTCTCAGCAAGAGGAAAGATGGTTACCACCACATAGAAACCTTAATGACCAGGATCAGTCTCCATGATACCTTAGAGATATCCCTCACGGAGAGTGGCATCAATTTCTCATCCACCAGCTCAGAGCTCCCTAAGGATCAGCAAAATATGGCATGTAAAGCCGCTGCCCTTTTTTTAAAGGATACTCAGAGTAACAAAGGGGTCAGGATACACCTAACTAAGAGGATTCCTGTAGCGGCTGGATTAGGCGGAGGGAGTAGCAATGCCGCCTCTGTTTTGGTTGGCTTAAATAAACTTTTAAGATGTGGCCTTACGGATTGCGAATTAATGGAGAAAGGGTCTAAATTAGGGGCCGATGTTCCCTTCTTTATTTTCAAACGCCC
>DTXE01000193.1 GCA_012962595.1 Syntrophaceae bacterium
GACGGGTAGTAATTACCGGTTTGGGTGTAATAGCACCTAATGGGATTGGTAAGGATGCCTTCTGGCAGGCACTTAGAGAGGGGAAATCAGGCATAAGAAAGATAACCCGATTTGATGCCTCTTCCTATCCCTCTCAAGTTGCTGGTGAGATTAATGACTTTGATCCCACTGATTATATGAGCCCCAAAAGTGCCAGGCGGATGGATAGATTTGCTCAGTTTGCAGTGGCTTGTGCTAGAATGGCTATAGAAGATGCTGGATTGAAAATTGACAAGGAAAATGCAGAAAAAATGGGGACCATTGTGGGTACAGCCATGGGTGGATATGAATTTGCAGAATTTCAACATGGTATCTTACTTGAAAAGGGGTTAAGCCGCGTCAGTCCTTTTTTGCTGATAGCAGTGTTCCCCAGCGCCTGCTCTGGTCAAGTCGCCCTGGAGTTTGGACTAAAGGGAATTTGCGAAACCATTTCAATGGCATGTGCCTCTGGAACCGCTAGCTTAGGGAATGCCTTCGAAGCCATACGTAATGGCAAAATGGATGTCATGATTGCTGGTGGCTCAGATGCTACCGTTACGCCGCTTATCTTAGGTTCACTATGCCGTGGCAATTCCATATCTACTCACAACCATATACCCCAAAAGGCATCTCGTCCCTTTGATAGAAACCGTGATGGTTTTGTTCTTGGTGAAGGTGCAGGAATGCTTGTTTTAGAGGAACTAAATCATGCGTTAGGTCGAGGGGCTTATATCTATGCAGAAATTGTGGGCTATGCTACAACCTGTGATGCCTACCATATGACGAACCCTTTGCCAAATGCAAAGGAGGCCTCACGAGCCATGAAGTTGGCTCTGAGAGAAGCTGGTTTAGATCCTAAAGAGGTAGATTATATCAATGCTCATGGTAGTTCTACCCCCTTGAATGATAAAACAGAAACCTTAGCTATCAAAAATGTTTTTGGTCGATATGCCTATAGCTTACCGGTGAGCTCCATTAAATCTATGACAGGACACTTGCAGGGTGCCAGTGGGGCTGTAGAGGCAATAGCCTGTTGTTTAGCTATCCAAAATGGTATAATACCACCAACCATTAACTATGAAAACCCTGATCCAGAATGTGATCTCGACTACGTCCCCAACAAGGCCCGTAAAAAAAACTAAATGTAGTTTTATCAAACTCCTTCGGGTTTGGTGGGATGAATGCATCTGTGATTTTGAAGAGATACGATAAAGCCTAAAGCAAAATGATGTTGTTAAGATTGTATTACACGTAGGTGATTAGCAAGAAAAGTGAGTATTAGATCCAGAATGTGATCTGGATTATGTACCAAAGAAGGCACGCAAAAAGAACCTAAATGTGGTTTTACCAAACTCCTTTGGGATCGGTTGAGTGCGTTTAACGTAGATCATGAACCTTCTGTTAATAAAACCATCTAGTTACAACGCTCAGGGTAGGCTCAGGCATTCTAAGAAAGGGTATATGCCATTTATTAACCTACCTTTACTCAAAGCATTAACGCCCAAACATGTGAGTGTTGACATTATAGATGAAAATATTGATAAAGTTGATTATGACAAAAAAGTTGATTTAGTAGGAATCACAACACTCACATTAGATGTTAAAAGAGGCTATGAAATCGCTTCTGAATTTAAAAAAAGGGGTACTCCGGTTGTAATGGGTGGTTTCCATGTTTCTGCTTTGCCAGATGAAGCTTTGCAGTATGCTGATTCTGTTGTTATAGGTGAGGCTGAAAATGTCTGGAGTGAACTTATTCAAGACTTTGAAGATAAAAAATTAAAACCTATATATAAGTCCGACAAACTATTCGACCTAAAAAACTGTGTGATTCCAGATTATTCATCTTTTGATTTTAATAAATATTTAAGACCATATGGCTCAAAGGGGCCATTTTTCCCTGTCCAAGCTACAAGAGGTTGTCCTTTCAATTGTGAGTTTTGTTCTATCAGCTCCTTTTTTGGCAATAGTTTTCGAACTAAACCTATAGACCTTATAATCAAAGAACTGGAACGGATAAGGACAGGTTATTATTTTTTTGTAGATGACAATATAATTGGGGATCCCACTTACGCTAAAGAGCTATTCAAGGCCTTGATCCCTCTGAAAATCAGATGGCTTGGGCAGTTTTCTGCCAATCTCCTAAGATTCCCTGATTTAGCCGAATTAGCCTCCAAAAGTGGATGTATAGCAGCGTATATAGGATTAGAAAGTCTATCACAAAGGAATCTGAAAGATGTTAACAAGCGTTGCAATAAAGTCGAGGAATACCCAGAGTTATTCAAATTACTTAATAATCTTAATATCCGCCCAATCGCAAGCTTCATATTCGGTTTTGATCACGACGATGAAAGTGTATTTGATACAACAGTACATTTCCTAATTAAAAATAAGGCTGCAAAGGCTTATTTTTATATATTGACGCCTCTACCAGGCACAGCTCTGTTCAAAAAAATGAAAGAGAGAAATAGACTTCTTACTCAAGATTGGAACAAATATGATGGTGCGAATGTTGTTTTTAGACCATTGTTAATGTCGCCAGAACAATTGGAATCTGGCTTATGGAAAGCCTATCAAAAATTCTTTACCTGGCCAAAAATTATCAGAAGAAATTTAAGATATATTTCATGGCAGCAACCAATAAAATTTCCACTTTTACTTTTTTTTGATTTGCACTTTAGGAAGATGGTCTACCAACGAAAACATCCAATAAGTGAAGGGAAGCTGTGAATACAAAACTGGAAGACAGCTAATTTAGTAGATGCGTCCAGAAAATGAGATGTAGATCCACAACAGAATCTTGAAATAAGTAAACACCTTTAAAATGGTGACCGTATTCTATTATACCGCATTAATCCTTTCTGTGATGAGTTTTGTCATCGGTTTTCTAATACTCATTAAAGCTGGGCGAACATTACTTAACAAGCTCTTTGCGTTTATTGTATCATTCCTAGGAGTTTGGGGCTTTGGTTATTCCAAGTACTTCCAGGAAATGAATCCCTTTGAGGTGCTATTTTGGTCAAGAATCTCTCATTTGGGGTCAATATTAGCTCTTGCATTGATTATCCATTTCATACTTTTATTGTTGGAAGTCGAAGAAAAGAAAAGTATTGATTTTTTCCTATGGATGTCACTTCTTATTTATTCCATTTATTTTTAGCAGCCTCTTTATATCCTCTGTAAGCTTGAAACCCTTCACAATTTACTATCCTAATCCGGGAATAATTTATCCCTTGTTCCCAATTGTATATATTGGATGGACAACTTACACTGACTATCTATTATTGACAGGGATTAAACGGACAGAAGGTATCAGGCGAAATCAGATAAAGTATTTTCTGGCTGCCTCTATGTTTGGTAGGTGGGGCGGTGTAACCACCTTTCCATTAGTTTTTAACATAACCATACCTCCTCTTGGATTATGTTTGATGCCTTTTTATGGAGTTTTAGTTGCATATGGTATTTTCAAATACCGCCTCATGGATATAAACATCGCATTCAAAAAGAGTACTGTTTATGTCATCTTAACATCCTTGGCATTGGTTCCTTGCATGCTTATCATTGTCTTTGCCCAGAAATCTTTCTTTGGGGAGGTAAATTACGCCTTTTCTTGCCTAGTTTTTGGTTTGCTTTTGTTAGCTGCTATCCTCTTTACAAAAATAAAGGCCAGGACAGAGGAATCGGTGGAGAGGACCCTTTTCCGTAAAAAGTACGAGTACAAAAGGCTCCTCAGAGAATTCAGCAAAAGATTGGTTTCCTATCTTGATGAACAAGATCTGCTTAACAATATAACCCATACCCTTACTGAAGTCTTAGGGATAGAAAAGATGTCCTTTCTAGTCCTTGACAAAGAAAAGAAAATTTACCGCATTCGGGCCTCCAAAAATGTGGATAGCCATAAGATCACGGAACTCTCATTTCCCCAGAATGATCCATTTTTTGAGTGGCTCAAGATAAGACGTGAAATCGCTGTGAGAGAAGTGTTAGAAAGGACCATAGACAATCCTAACATCAACCCCATAATAGAAAGGCTGAAATTAATGGAATCAGAGGTATGCATTCCATTGTTTATAAGAGATGAACTGGCCGGAATTATAAATTTGGGGGGCAAAAGGAGCGGTGATATGTATTCCCATGAGGATATAGAATTGCTTAATAATCTTGCCAGCCAGACAGCCATTGCCCTGGAGAATTCAAGACTTTATGAGGAACTAAAGAGGTCAAAGACCCTCATTCGCCGAGCCGACAAACTTGCCTCTCTAGGAACCTTAACTGCTGGATTGGCCCATGAGATCAAAAATCCACTGGTTGCCATTAAGACCTTCATTCAACTCCTGCCCGAGAGGTTTGAAGATGAAGAATTTAGAAACTACTTTTTGAATGTGGCCAGTGGAGAAGTAGATAGATTATCAGATTTGGTCAATGCACTCTTAGATTTTTCCAGACCTTCGCAACCGTCATTTCAAACAGGGAATGTAAATGAAATAATGGATAGCGTGGTCCTATTGCTAGAGAATGAGGTGAAGAGAAAAAATATCAAGATTAAAAGGCGTTATTCCTCTGATCTACCTGCAGTAATGCTGGATCCAGAACAGATCAAACAGGTGTTTTTGAACATAATGTTGAATGCTGCAGAGGCTACCCCAGAAAATGGAGTCCTTACGGTGGAGACCAGACACTTAGATAAGGATAGGGGCCAAGAATTTATCCAGGTGGAAATTCGGGATACCGGAAGGGGAATTCCCAAAGATAATTTAGAAAGGATATTTGAGCCCTTCTTCACTACTAAGGATAGTGGAAGTGGTCTAGGGTTAGCGGTCTCACACCACATTGTTCAAGAACACCAGGGGTATATTGAGGTGGAGAGTGAAGTAGGGATGGGGACATCATTCTATATAAACTTACCGGTAAATCCCCTGGTCATGCCGAGAAAAGAGGAGAGAGACCGGTTTTGGTCATTGATATAACAAAGAGGAACCATGGCGGTGTCTCAAAAAAGGATACTAATAGTAGATGACGAAGTAGGGGCCAGGGAATCCTTAAAGATTATCTTAAAAAACAGGAATTATGATTTATTGCTGGCTGCAAGTGGTGAAGAGGCCTTAAGGATATTCCAACAGGAACGTCCTCACATAACCCTTTTAGACATAATAATGCCTACCCTGGATGGCCTAAAGGTACTTAAAAAAATCAAACAGATTGATGCAAAGGCCATAGTAATTATGATAACGGCTGCCAAGAGCATCAAGACTGCTGTAGAGGCCATGAAGTTAGGTGCTTACGATTATATAACTAAGCCATTCAATGTGGATGAAATAAGGTTGATAGTCAAAAAGGCCTTCTCCAACCTTGATCTGATGGGAGAGGTAGAGTATCTAAGGGCTGAAATAGGCAGGATCTATGGCCTTGATAACATAGTAGGAAAAAGTAAGGCCATGAAGGATATCTTTAGCTTGATCAAACAGGTAGCTGATAGCAAACTCACCGTTCTTATCCAGGGGGAGAGTGGAACCGGAAAGGAACTGGTGGCTAGGGCCATTCACTTTAATAGCCTGCGCAAAAACAAGCCCTTTATCGATGTTAATTGTGCTGCTATTCCCGATACCCTGATGGAGAGCGAACTCTTTGGCCATGAAAAAGGTGCCTTTACAGGGGCTCATGAAAGAAAATTGGGTCGTTTTGAGCTAGCCCATGGAGGGACTCTTTTTTTAGATGAGATAGGGGACTTAAGTTTATCCAATCAGTCCAAGATACTGAGATTTCTGCAGGAGAGAGAGTTTATCAAAATAGGTGGCTCTAAGCCCATCAGGGTTGATGTACGAATTATAGCGGCCACTAACAAGAATTTAGAAAAATCTATAAGAGATGGGTCATTTAGAGAGGATCTCTATTACCGGATGAATGTCTTTCCCATCCTCATTCCCCCCTTGAGGCGAAGAAAGGA